>DASYRO010000282.1:0-7122 GCA_036004385.1 Candidatus Acidiferrales bacterium | reverse complement strand
AGGCAGCGCGCTTAAATTGACGTTCAAGTCCATCACCGTCTTGACGATGATGTTGATCACGCCCGCGCCGACGCCGGTGAGGAAATAAAAATTCAGAAAACGCCGCTTGCCCCAGGCGCGTTCCAGGTCGCCGGCAAACATCCACAGCGCGAGCATGTTGAAGAACAGGTGCAGGAAGCCGCCGTGCAAAAACATGTAGGTGAACGGCTGCCAGATGCGCAAGCCATGCGTGACCGCTCGCGGCACCAGGCCCAGCTCCCGGAGCATCAGGTTGTAAATGTTGTCGGGCACGAGCGACTGGATCAGGAACACGACGCCGTTGGCAATCAGCAGATACTTCACAGCCGGCGTGAGCGGGCCGCCCCAGCTTATGCGCGATTGGCCGTACCTGCGGGACTCCATGCCCATGATGCTTCCAGTCTAAGAGTCCAAGAGTGGAAAAGTCAAAGCGGGGCTATTCGAGTTTCTTGCGCGCAAAGAAGAACAGCGACGCCCCGAGCAGTGCGTACATCAGCACGCCGAGGACGTTGCCCTGCGCGAGGCTCTGGCCGACGATTTTCGGGCCGAAAGCGAGGGTTTGAGGATTCAGGAGGGGAGTTTTCATGAGCTCGGGGTCACCGAGCACGTTGAGCACGATGGCGAGCAGGCCGACGACGCCACCCGCGGCGATCAGTCCGCTGGCGTAGAGCGAGCCGGGACTGACTTCACTTTCCGCGTGCCCGCCGGCGGGTTTTTGCCCGCGTTCGGCGAGCCAGCGCACTAAGCCACCGCAAAAAATAGCGCAGGTGGTGTGGAGACCGAGGTACGAACCAACTGCAAAGGAGAGCGAGCGAATGCCAAGAAGTTCGACGGCGCAGACGAGAAACACTCCGAGCAGCACGAGCCGCCACGGCAAGCGCTGATTCAAAATGCCGCTGATGACCGTGGACATCAACCGCGCTTGCGGCGCCGCGGCTTTGTCACTTCCGATGCCCTGCACCCACTGGATTTCGATTTGCCGCGTGTCCGCGCTGTAGAGATATTTCCCATCGGGCAGCTCTTTGCTTCCCAACGCGTTGACCAACACATACGTCTTGCCTTTGTGCTGGTAGCTTTGCTGTTCGATTTGCACGCCGTCCATGGATTTGTTTTCGACGCGCGCGATGTCCAGAGGAATCACCTGGTCCTTATATTGCGCGAGGCCGCGATTCATCAGCATCAGCGTGCCGCCGATGGCGAAGGACGATGCCAGCACACCGATCATCAAGCCGATCTGCTGCGAGCGCGGCGTGGCGCCAACCAGGAAGCCGGTCTTCAAATCCTGCGAAGTGGCGCCGGCGTTTGCCGAAGCGATGCACACCACGCCGCCGATGGTGATGGCCAGCGCGCCGTATGCGCCCGCCGTCCAACCCAGCACGAGAAACGTCGCGCAAGTGGCCATCAGAGTGGCGATGGTCATGCCGCTCACGGGATTCGCCGATGTTCCGATGAGCCCGCAGATGCGCGAAGAAACGGTGACGAACAGGAATCCAAACACGACCACGAAAATTCCCGCCACCAGGTTGGCGAACATGCTGGTCTCCGCTCCGGGAATCGGCTTGAACGTCAGCAGCACCCACATCATGGCGATAATCAGCAGCGAGCCGAAGACCACGGTAATCATGGGCAGATCCCACTCGACGCGGGAATTGGCCGGCTTTGCGCTTGCTCCTTTCGAGCTGCGCATTTCTTTGAACCCGGAAGAGAGCGCGGCGAAAATCGTAGGCATCGTTTTCATCAGCGTGATGAGTCCCGCGGCGGCCACGGCGCCCGCGCCCATCGGACGAATGTAGCTGGCCCAGAGTTGGTCGGGCGTCATGTCCGGAATCGGCACGGTGCTGGGATAGAGAGTCTGCGTGCCGGCGAGCGAGCCGAAAAATTTAATGGCCGGCATGAGCACCAGCCACGAAAACACGCCTCCGGCAAAAATCGTGCCGGCCACGCGCGTACCAATGATGTAGCCCACGCCCAAATATTCAGACGTGATCTCCGCGCGAAACGACGCGCCCGGCAGCCACGCGGGCTGATATTCCGGACGGCTCTTCCAGGCGGCGGCCGTGGCCATCAAAAACGTATAGATTCCGCCGAGGCCGAGTCCCCAGAACACGCGTCCGGCAAACGAGCCGCCGCGGTCGCCGGCGACGAGCACGTCCGCGCAGGCCGTGCCCTCGGGATACGTCAGGTTGCCGTGCTCTTTGACGATGAGCTGCCGCCGCAGCGGAATCATGAAGAACACGCCGAGCCATCCGCCGATCAGCGCGAGGATGAATACGCGCCAGTAGTCGAGTCCGAAGCCGAGAAAAATCAGCGCGGGCAATGTGAAGATTACTCCGGCGGCCACGGATTCGCCGGCGGAGCCGATGGTCTGCACCATGTTGTTTTCGAGGATGGTGGCCTTGCCGAACGCGCGCAGCAGCGTGATGGAGAGGACGGCGATGGGAATGGAAGCGGAAACGGTAAGCCCGGCGCGCAGGCCGACATACACGGTCACCGCGCCGAAGAGCAAGCCGAACAACGCGCCGAAAATAATTGCGCGCAGGTTGAATTCGTCGAGCCGCTGTTCCGGCGCTACGTAGGGCTGGAATTCGCCGGGAGGCGCAGTCGAACTCCACGACCGGTTTTGTGCTGCCGAGGATTCCCTGGCCACGCTGCACCTCCGGCGATTCTAGGGCTGCACGCAAAAGGGCACGATGAACCGTGCCCTCAAGTAGACACCCGAACTGAGTTGCAAAGTAGCATTAGAACCGGCGAGTGGCAAGGTAATGCGTGAGGCGGGCGCACAGAGAAAAAAAGCGCTAGGGTTGGCGGCGATATTCGCCGTCGAATGAAACCGTCCACGTTTTGCCGCCGTCGGTGGATTGCTCCCAGAGCTGGCGCACTTTGTCCGCGCCGAGATCCGTCCACGTCATGCGCGTGAGCCGGCGCACACCGTCCGCGCCGACAGAATCGGACTCCATCATCATGGTGTTGCCCTTGCGCTCGCCAACGAAATTGACGGCGCCGCCCGGGCGTGTGGAAACCCAAAGCTGTCGCCACTTTTTTACCTGCGGATCATAATAGTTGAAGCTTTTTCCCGGCCCGCCATTAAAGGGCTCCCAATTTTCAAAAATCACGCAGCCCGCCAGAATGTTCTGGATGCTGCTGTGAGCGGTTTTCTTGCCCTTCACATACACGTCCCATTCGCCAACCCAGAAATCGAATTGGCGATGCTCCGGCGCATCGCAGGCAGGCGGTTTCGGATTGGTCTGCTGCGCGGCGGCGGCGGAGATGGAATTGGTTTGCGCTGCATTGCTGATCGCCAGCGTACTCGCGAACAACACCGCAAGAATTGTACCTGTCCAAATCTTGTTGTTCATCCCCACCCCCGATTCCAAATGCACTGAACTTGTCACAATGATACCGCCGGCAAGCGGCCTTGCGCCACGCGGCTCGCGTGCCGTAGGCTGTAGCCGGGATTTTCAGACGAAGGAGTCGCTGCCATGATTCGACGTTTGCTGCTGCTCGCTTTCGGTTTGCTTTTGGCGCTGGTCGCTGCGCCGGCATACGCGCAGGCGCCCGCGGAAAAATTCGAGTTCTTCCCCGGCGCGAAGTACGACCCCGCGATTCCCACTCTGAAGCAGGTCGTTGGCCACGACTGGGGCGAAAAAATCACTTCGCATCCGCAGATCGAGCGCTATATCGAGGCGCTGGCCAAAGCGTCGCCGCGGATACGCATCGTGAAGTACGCCGAAACGTACGAAGGCCGCGCGCTCTATTACCTGATTCTCGCCAGCGAAGCGAACATGGCGCGCATCGAGCAAGTCAAGTCAGGGATGCAGCGGCTCGCCGACCCGCGTGGAATGAGTGACGCCGATGCGGAAAAACTTATCGCCGCGCAGCCGCCGGTTACGTGGATTACCGCCGGCGTGCACGGCAACGAAATTTCCAGTTGCGATGCTGTTTTGCTGCTGGCTTACCACCTGCTCGCGGCGCAAAACGACGACACGGTGAAAATGATTTTCGACCGCACCGTCGTCATTCTCGATCCCACGCAAAATCCCGACGGCCGCGACCGCTTCATCACCTACTTCAACCAGAATACCGGGCCGTGGCCGGACGCCGACCCGCAAGCCGCGGAGCACAACGAGAATTGGCCGGGCGGCCGCTCCAATCATTATCTCTTCGACATGAACCGCGACTGGTTCGCGCAGACGCAGCCGGAAACGCGCGGGCGCACCAAGGCCTACCTCGAATGGTTTCCCGTCGTGTTTGTGGACGAGCACGAGATGGGCTCAAACGGCACCTACTATTTCGCGCCGCCCGCGGCGCCTTACAACCCCATCATGCCCAAGGAGCAGGTCCAGTGGCTCTTTTCGTACGGCAAAAATAATTCCGAATGGTTCGACAAATTCCGCTTCGACTATTTCACGCGCGACGTTTACGACTCCTTCTATCCCGGCTACGGCGAAGGCTGGCCGATGTTTCAGGGCTCTATCGGCATGACGTTCGAGCAGGCGTCCGTGCGGGGCCTCGCGGTAAAACGCTCCGACGATACACTGATGCTCTACCGCGACTCCGTGCATCATCATTTTATTTCCGCGCTCTCCACCGCGCAGAACACGGCAAAAAACGACAAGGCGCTGCTGCGCTACTTCTACAACTACCGGAAGACCGCAGTGCAGGAAGGCCAGCAGGAAACCGTGAAGGAATACATCCTGCCGCCGGGACGCGATGCGAACCGCGCGATCAAGCTCGCGGCGCTGCTCATGCGCGAAGGCATCGAAGTGAAGCGCGCGGAAAAACCGTTTTCCAATGCGCGCGCCCGCGACTACTACGAGGGCAAGCCGCAAGCGAAGGAATTTCCCGCGGGCACGTTTGTGATTTTGCTCGCGCAGCCCAACAAACGATTGTTGAAAACGCTGATGGACAAGAACACGCCGTTGCCCGACGATTTTGTGCAGGAGCAGATTCGCCGGCGCAAGAAGCGGCTCGGCGAGCAGTTCTACGACGTCACCGGCTGGTCCATGCCGCTGCTGTACGGCGTCGAAGCCTACATGGCGGAGCAGGCATCCGCCGGAAATTTCACCACGCTGAAGGAAGAGCCCAAGCCCATGGGACGCGTCATCGGCGGCGCGGCGCATCTGGCGTACCTGATTCCGTGGGGCTCGAATTCCGCCGCGCAAGCCGCTGCGGCGCTGCTGCGCGATGGAATTCGCATCCACCGCGCGGATCGAGGCTTCACGCTCGGCGACGTGAAATTCCCCGCGGGTACGCTGGTCGTGAAAACGAAAGATAATCCCTCGGACCTGCACGCGCGCATGGAAAAAATCGCCGCAGCATACGGCGTCGAAGTGCACGCTACGGACCGCGCGTGGATTGAAGAGGGCATCAACCTCGGCAGCGGGAACGTGACGTATGTCGAGCCGCCGAAAATCGCCATGGCCTGGAACGAGCCGGTAAGCTCGACCTCTGCCGGATGGACGCGCTACGTGCTGGAGCAGCAGTACGGCCTGCGCGTGACGCTAATTCGCGGCGCGTCGCTGCGCGGCGCGGACCTCGACAAATACAACGTGCTCATTCTGCCCAATGGATTTGGCTATCCCGACCGCGTGGGCGATGCCGGCGCGCAAAACATCAAAGGATGGGCGCAGCGCGGCGGCACGCTGATTGCCTTCGGCGAGGCGTCGCGCTGGCTTACCGATGAAAAAGTGGCCCTGCTCGCGACGTCGCGCGAATTCCGCAGCGGCAAACCCGAACGAGAAGAGCGTCCCGCGAGTAGCACAGGCTCTCAGCCTGTGCCTTCTGCCGCTGCACCCAAGCCCGCCGAGGAAAAGAAAACCGAAGCACCGGCCGCGCCAAAAAGCGATTTTGATCTCGAAAAAGCGATTCAGCCCGAGCGCGAATTGCCGGACGCGACGCCCGGCGCGATTTTCCGCGTGCGCGTGGACACCGAACACTGGCTCGGCCTCGGCTACGACGGCTCGGCTACAGTGATGGTGGACAGCAACAATATTTTTACGCCGCTCAAGCTCGACCGCGGCACCAACGTCGCGACGTATTATCCCGAGAACGATGCGATGCTCAGCGGCTTCACGTGGGAAGCCACGCGCAAGCAGACGGGCAACAAAGCGTACTTGATGCACCAGCCGACCGGCCGCGGGCACGTCATCGCGTTTGCCGAAGAGCCCAATTACCGCGCGTTTATGGACGGGCTGAATATTTTGTTTTTGAACGGCGTGCTGTTCGGGCCGTCACACTAAACTTAAAAAGTTGAAATGTTAGAAAGTTAAAGAGTTGAAGAGTGCCGCGGGCAGAGGAAAAGAATGTGCGTGGCGGCGGAGATTTGCGGCGCAAGGGCGCGGACGGTACGCGGGGCAAGTTTTTCGGCGTCGCGGGCAAGCGAGGCCGCCTGCGCAGGCGCGATTTCGATGGAATAGACGTCCGCGCGACGCAAGTAGGAATAGCCGAGGTAAGCCGGTGCGGAGCGCGTCGCAGAGCCAGATGCAGAGTTCGGCGCGGGCACTGGCGACGGGCTTTGTGAACACAACATCAGCACGTCCCAGAAACTTTTTCCGCTGAATAATTTCTTGCGCGCGATTTCTTCGCGGCGAAACTCGACTGCGTTGGCCGGCAATGAGAAGTGCACGTGCGTGTGGCCAGCTTGCGACGCGCCCGCCGGCTGCGATGGCTGATAACTTTTTCCTGCGAGCAGCATGACCGTGCATTCCTCTGCGCGGAAAGCGCGCGAGGGATCCGCGTCCGGAAATTTGGCCAGCAGCGCGGCAAGTTCATCCTCGTTCGCGTCGAAGCCCTGCCACCAGTAGCGATAGAAGTTGAAGACAATCGTGCCGGAATGAAGAATCTGCTGGATACGCGGCAGGTCTTTGCCGGTGATGCCGAGAATCATGTCCACGAGTTCAGCGAGCTGAAACGTCTGCCGCCGGACGGGGCGCACACTGAGGTATTCAGCTTCTTCTTCCGTGAATTTGACGGCGATTTGCGCGGGGAGGCTCACCAGATGAGGATAACGGAATTGAGTGCTTTGTGATTGGTGATTTGTGATTGAGGAGAAAAGTTGAAGGTTAAATGTTGAAGAGTTGAATGTTGGAGACTCCGACAGCCAAA
>DASYRO010000281.1:0-4346 GCA_036004385.1 Candidatus Acidiferrales bacterium | reverse complement strand
GTCCAGCAGATGCGCTACCGCCTGCTGGAGTGGCGCAGCCATGTGCAGGAGCTATTCGCGCACCCGGGCTTCCGCCGCGTCGAAGACATGCTGCACCAGGGACAGCAGCAACTGGACGAGATCAGCGCACGCATGGCGGAGTTTCTCCAGAGCCGGCTTCGCGAGTCCCGGCAGCGCTTCATGATTGCCCAGGCGCAAATCCGGGCGTTTGACCTGCGCCGCCGCATTCCGCCGTTGCGCGCGCGGTTCGAGCAGCGTGAAAGCGACCTGCGAGCACGCATCGCGCGGCTGCTCGAGGGGCAACGCCAGCGCGTCGAGCGGCTGATGCTGCAACTCGACGAGCGCAGCCCGTTGCGGACATTGGAGCGCGGCTATGCCATTGTCACGGATTCCGCCGGGGTCACTGTGCGCGACGCCGCACAGGTCGCGATCGGCGATGAGCTAGCCGTGCGGTTCCATCGCGGGCGACTGGCTGCGGAAGTGAAAAGGAAAGACTGAAGCGAGGAGGCAAGGACGTAAGGTGATAAGAACGCGCGAATATCAAATGGCGCGCTGACGGGCATAGGCGCGCCGTTTTCATTCCCGCATGGCTACTTCCTCTTTGTTTTCTTTTTCCCGGCTTGTTGCGCCGCGAGACGGTCGCGCATCTCGTCATAGGTGGCGATGATTTGCGGCAAGCTCATGGCTCCGCCGCGGCCGGTGTAAAACGCCACGGTCAGAATGGCGGCGATGATGTTGTCTTCTTTCATGGCGGCTCCTTATTGTCCGTGCGCGGAAAAGGTAGCGAATGACGGAGAGGAAGTAAAGGAGGTACACAACCTATATGAGATAGAGGAACAGCTCACCCCAAGCGGTGTCCGTCCGGAGATTTTTTCCTCTAACCACGTCCTATGCTTCCGCTGCCAAGTTCATTCACTTGTGCTGCTAACTTTGAGCACCGCGAGGAACGCTTCCTGCGGAATATCCACGCGGCCAACGCGTTTCATGCGCCGTTTACCCGCTTTCTGTTTTTCGAGGAGCTTGCGTTTGCGGGTGATGTCGCCGCCGTAGCATTTGGCGAGGACGTTTTTGCGGATGGGAGCAATCGTCTCCCGCGCGATGACGCGGCTGCCGATGGCCGCTTGGATGGGCACCTCGAACATTTGCCGCGGAATCAGCTTGCGCAGGCGCGTGACCAGGTCACGCCCGCGTTCCTGCGCCTGCTCTCGGTGACAAATCATGGAGAGCGCGTCCACCGGCTCGCCGCCGACCAGCACGTCCAGCTTGACCAGGTCGGAATCGTGATAGCCGGCGAAGTGGTAGTCCAGCGAAGCGTAACCGCGCGACGCGCCTTTCAGCCGGTCGTAGAAATCCAGAACGATTTCATTCAATGGCAATTGATAGGTGAGCATGACGCGCTGCGGCGAGAGATATTCGAAATTTTTCTGCGCGCCACGCTTTTCCTCGCAGAGCTGAAGTATGGCGCCGACGGATTCTTCCGAGGTGATGACCATCGCTGTAATCATGGGCTCTTCGATTTTGGCGATGGTGTTGGGCGCCGGAAATTTTGTGGGGTTATCCACTTCCAGGACGCTGCCGGTGGTGGTGGTCAGGCGGTAGCGCACGCTGGGCGCGGTGGAAATCAGGTTCAGGCCGAACTCGCGCTCCAGCCGCTCCTGCACAATTTCCATGTGCAGCAGACCGAGAAACCCGCAGCGGAAGCCGAAGCCCAGCGCGACGGAATTTTCCGGCTCGTAGAAAAACGCGGCGTCGTTCAACTGCAATTTGCCGAGCGCGTCGCGCAGCAGTTCGTACTGGTCAGCGAGCACGGGGTAGAGTCCCGCGAAGACCATCGGTTTGATGGCTTCGAAGCCGGGCAGCGGCGGAGCAGGGCGGTCGGCTTCGACGATGGTATCGCCCACGCGCGCGTCGGCCACGCGCTTGATGTTGGCGATGATGAATCCGACGTCGCCGGAGGCGAGCTCGTCCAGCACGATGGGCTTGGGCGTGAGCGTGCCGAGGTTTTCGACTTCGTAGACTTCGTTGTTGGAGCACAGCCGGATTTTTGTGCCGCGCGTCAGCCGGCCTTCTTTGACGCGCACGAGCACGACAGCGCCGCGGTAGGTGTCAAACCACGAGTCGAAAATCAACGCCTGCAAGGGATTTTCCGCCGAGCCACGCGGCGGCGGCACGCGCGTCACAATCGCTTCGAGGATTTCCTCGACGCCCAGCCCGCTCTTCGCGCTGATGAGCAGCGCGTCGCCCGCGGGAATGGCCAGCACGTTTTCGATCTGTTCCTTGACCTGCTCGGGCTGCGCGGCGGGCAAATCAATTTTATTAATTACCGGGAGAATGGTCAGGTGGTGATGCGCGGCGAGGAACGTATTGGCAACAGTTTGCGCTTCGACACCCTGGCTCGCATCCACCACCAGCAGCGCGCCTTCGCACGCGGAAAGCGCGCGGGAGACCTCGTAGGAAAAATCCACGTGCCCCGGCGTATCAATCAGGTTGAACTGATAGGTCTGGCCGTCGCGCGCGGTGTATTGCAGGCGAATACTTTTGGCTTTGATGGTGATGCCACGTTCGCGCTCCAGTTCCATGGAGTCCAGCACCTGCGCCTGCATTTCGCGTTGCGACAGCGCGCCGGTCAGCTCGAGGAGGCGGTCGGCCAGCGTGGACTTGCCGTGGTCAATGTGCGCGATGATGCAGAAGTTGCGGACGAACTGCGGATCCATTTAGGGTGAGCCTTCACTTGGCGCGTTCGCGGTGCTGTTCAAACGCTCCAGTTTGCCATAAATCCGCGGCACCAGCCAGCGCGCGCGAGCCGCTTGGCATAGGCGCGCAAGCGGGAGTAGGCTCGAAAGAAAGATCGCGGAATACCCGCGCAGAGGGCCGGGCCTCGCCCGTCGAGCCAGCTCGGCCCTCGAAAAGGAGCAGTGATGCAAATGTGGCTGCCGGAAATTCCCGTGTGGGAAAAAATCCTGAGGTCGTTTGTCGTGTATGGGTTTCTGCTTGTTTCTTTTCGCCTGATCGGCAAGCGGCAGGTGGCGCAGATGACGCCGTTCGACCTCATCGTTCTGCTCATTATCAGCAATGTGCTGCAGAATGCCATGATCGGGCCGGATAATTCCGTCCTTGGCGGAATGATCGGCGCCACGACCATCCTGGGCGCAAACTGGGTGGTCGGCTACATGGCGTTTTCCAGCCGGCGGGCGGAGCGCTTGATTGAAGGCGTGCCCACGCTTCTGGTCCATCACGGGCACATCATCGAGAGTAACCTGCGGCGCGAGGAGTTCAGCCACGAAGACCTGCTCTCCAGCCTCCGCAGCCAGGGTTTCTTCGACGTCAAGGATGTGCGCGCGGCCATTCTTGAGCCTTCGGGGAAACTGAGCGTAATGGGTTTCGAAGGGAAGCGCGGTAAGGACAACTCCGGCGGCGGTACCGCGTAACGCGTTCCTTCCAAGGCCTTACGCCAGTTGAGCAACGACCAAAAATTCTTCCGCATCTAATTACATTGAGAACAAAAGAGAGAACGATTGGTGTGCAAGGAGGACAACATGAATCGGGTGACGAAAATACTTGTGCTGGCCGGCGCCATAATGGGGCTAGCGGCCGGCGCGCCGGTCATCGCCGCGGATCAGAAGCCGAAGACCGCGGTGGCCAAGGAAAACGTGCGGCACGAGCAACGTGACACGTCCCGTCACGAGGAGTGGCTGGGAGAACAAATCCGGCACAAACTCGTGATGCTGGTGGACTACTCGGTATTCGATAACCTGGCTTATCGGATCAACGGCTCTACTGTCGAGTTGTACGGCCAAGTCGTCCGGCCTTCGCTGCGAAAGGGCGCGGAGAAGGAAGTGCAGAAGATCGAAGGTGTGGAGCGAGTCGTGAACCGCATCGAGGTGCTGCCGGCTTCGTTTTATGACGACCGGCTACGCGTCCAGCTGTACCGGTCGATCTACTCAGACAGCGCGCTCTCGCGTTATTCCATGCAGGCCGTCCCGCCCATTCACATTATCGTGAAAAACGGGCACGTGACGCTGGAAGGCGTGGTGGCCAACACATCGGAGCGTAACTTGGCAGCACTAAAGGCCAACTCTGTGCCGTTGACTTTCTCCGTGCAGAATAACCTGCGCGTGGAAGGCTAACCGAGACAGAACAAGCAATCAGTGTTGATATACTGCCGCGGCATGGCAGGGAGAATGCCCAAATTTCTTCCCTCCGTGTCGCGGCAGTCGTTTATCTGGCCATCGCAGTGCCGAGCCAACGCCCTGGCCTCCAGCCATTTTTTGCTCCGCGCATTTGCTTGTGCGCAAACTCCTCCGTAGGATATATAGTCTTTCCGTCTGAGCATGCCGGACTCGCCG
>DASYRO010000280.1:0-5027 GCA_036004385.1 Candidatus Acidiferrales bacterium | reverse complement strand
ACATCGCAGCTCAACCGCGAGACCCAGACTATCCGCGTGCAGTTTCGCGTGCGCGAGGCGGCGCCAATCGTGGTGCGGCGAATTGAATTCACCGGCCACAGACGCTTCAGCGATCGCTACTACCGTCGCAGAGTTCTCGTGAAAGAAGGCGAAGAGTTCGATCTGCAAAAACTAGAGCAGGGCTTGGAACAATTGGCCCGCGAGGGTTTCGTGCGCCCAGCGACACGAGACGACGTGAAGGTAATGCTCGACGAGGCCTCGCGAACCGCAGACGTCACGATCCACGTGGAAGAAATCGGACGGCAGAAAATATCGCTGACCGGAGGCGGCATCGGACTGGGCAGCTCCCTGAGTATCGCCTACAACGTTTTCAATATCCTGGGCGGCGAAGAAATATTGACGTCGCGCATTGAAGGCGGTCCGGAAAGTCTCCAACTCCTGCTCGGACTGGCAAAGGACGGCCTGTTTGGAACAAAAGCGTCCCTGGGCTTGAACGTGTTTCGCAATATCGTGCAGCCGCGCCTGCAAGGGAGAGGACTCTTCAAATCGCGCTCCAGCGGGATGAGCGCTGCGTGGAGTTATGCTCTGACAAAGCAGGATACGCTGGCCGTGAACTACGAATTTTCCCGAAACGCGACCCAAGTTCCGCTGCCGGTTCCCGTTCTGCTGCCCGGGTTGGAAGTGCGCGACGTGCGGTCGTTCTCCTCTCGTAGCGGCGTCGAACTGAGCTGGGCGCAGGAATCTCCCGCCGGTCGCGCGGACGCATCCGCGGGCGTGGCAGGCGGATGGCTTGGCGGAAATGAACGGTCCGCGCGCACTACGCTAACGGCTGCGCGACTCCACGTGGACCCGCTGAGCGGTGGGCGCAACGGGTGGGCGTTTCGGGGACGTCTGAGCGGCGCGTCCAGCTTCGGCGGCGCGACGCTTCCGTCCACGGCGCGCTCCTTCGCGGGCGAAGAACTCGTTCGCGGCTTTCGGCCCGGAGAATTGGGGCCGGCCGTGGTGACCAGTCGCGTCGAAGCAGACGGATCCAAAGTGTATGGCACTGAGACGGGTGGTGCGAACGCGCTGGTGGCCGTCAATGGCGAGTACCGCGTGCCGATTGAATCGCACACCGAGGTGGCCGCGTTTTTCGATGCCGGGACGTCGTGGCTGGTACCGCGGTGGCTGGGTGGCGCGCGTCCTGATATTTTGTCCGGGACAAATGGCGTCACGCGCGGCTCCGCGGGCGTCGAGGCGCGCCTGCGAGTGCCGGTGATCGATCAGACCGTGCGGGTTTATTACGCGGTGAATCCGTGGCGGCTGGCGCGGGTAGTCCTGCTCCCGGACGGCTCGAAATTCCAACCCACGGACCGGCGCGCGGCTTTCGGCTGGGCCTTAGGAAATCTGTTTTAGCGTTACTGCGCTTCCGGCTTACCTGCTCGAAGAAGGACGATTTCCACGCCATTGAATTTCTTCTGCAGGGCGACGACGCGAACGAAATCCTCTTTGTCCGCGATGTAAGCGATGTCGCCGGACTTCACGACGACGCCAGTGATGTCCTTCTTGCGAATCATCACTCCGGGCCCTTCGCGCTTGAAGTCCGTGCCGACGTGCTCGCCATACCACGCGTCCACTTTTTCGATGGGGTCAGTCGTCAGATAGTGCGCGGATGTCAGGCTGACGGATTCTTCGTTTGGCGCAGTCAGTTCGACCGTGCCACCGGGCTGGGATAACTTCGCGCCGGGATAAACGGGCAAACCCGGATCGGTTGTTTCGTCCTTTGCGGCCCTCAGGGTGCCCACAGGAGTAGTAATTTCCACTGACGCGGCTTCGCGACTGACTTCGATACGGCGAACCAGATAACGGGTCACGAGCAACGCGCCCGCGCCAAGAATCAGAAATCCCGCAGCGACCAGCCCGAGCACCCAGGCCCAGACGGAACTACTGCTTTTTTGCGGCATCGGATTTGGTTGCGTAGACATAATGAGCCTTCAACATTCTCTATCTCATGATACGCAATACGTGATTGCATTGTTTCGAGTGATGCCGGCACCGGGCTACACCGGCCAAGCTGGACGGCCTGCCAGCCTAGAAGAAGCGAACCTTGATGTCGGGGCGCTTCTCCAGGTGCACAGTATCAATAAACCGGACTTGCCTCTGTTCGAGGGTCATGACCAGGGAATGTGTGCGGATGCCTTCACCGAAGAAACGCACGCCGCGAAGCAGATTTCCGTCGGTGACGCCGGTGCAGGCAAATATGGTTTTTCTGCCGGGAGCGAGATCTTCGGTGTCGTAGATGCGTTTGGGGTCTTTGATTCCCATGTTCGCCAGGCGTTCCTCGTGCTCGGGTTTGCTGACGACGAGCCGCGCAAGGATCTGGCCGTTGAGGCATCGCAGCGCGGCAGCGGCCAGCACGCCTTCGGGAGCGCCGCCTGTTCCCATCACGGCGTGAACCCCGGTGCCGACCACCGCCGCGGAGATTCCCGCAGAAAGATCGCCATCACCAATCAGGCGAATGCGAGCGCCCGCCGCGCGAATGTCGGCGACAAGTTTCTCGTGGCGCGGGCGATCGAGGACGATGACCACAAGGTCGTCCACGTCGCGGTCGAGACGTTTGGCGATGGCGCGCAAATTATCAACGACCGGCGCGTCGAGATCCACGGCGCCCTTGCATGTCGGCCCCACGATGATTTTTTCCATGTAGATATCCGGCGCGTGCAGCAGGCCGCCCTTCTCGCTGGCGGCCAGCACGGCGATGGCGTTGGGCGCGCCGGTGGCGCAGAGATTGGTGCCTTCGAGTGGATCCACTGCGATATCCACGGAGGGGAAATTACCATTCTTGCCGAGCCGCGCGGCGCCGACTTTTTCGCCGATGTAGAGCATGGGAGCTTCATCGCGTTCGCCTTCGCCTATGACAATGGTGCCGTCCATGGGAACGGAGTCCATGACGTGGCGCATGGCCTCGACGGCGACATCATCGGCTTTGTGGCGGTCGCCCTGCCCCATGGTGCGCGCGGCGGCCACAGCGGCGAGTTCGACCACTCTCAGGAATTCCAGGCTCAGTTGGTGTTCCATGATCGCTCCTGACAGCGGGATTCAATCACAACAACAGGTTTTGGCCAACTGCCGGGACGAACGCAAGCGGCCAGGCTGACGCATCCTACACGTACGCGGAGATTCCGGTGATGCGCTCTCCGATGATGAGCTTGTGAATATCGTGTGTGCCTTCGTAGGTGAATACGGATTCGAGATTATTCATGTGGCGCATGATGCAGTAATCGTCCACGATGCCGTTGGCGCCGAGAATGTCACGCGCCTTGCGGGCGGTTTCCAGGCCGACCCAGACGTTGTTCATCTTCAGCATGGAAACGTGGTAGTGCTCGGCGCGGCCGGCATCTTTCAGCCGGCCGACCTGCAGCGCCAGAAACTGTCCCTTGGTGATTTCGGTGATCATCCAGGTGAGCTTGTCCTGGACGAGCTGATGCGAGGCAATGGGCTTGTTGTTGAACTGCGTGCGCGTCTTGGCATACTGGAGCGCAGTCGTGTAGCAGGCCATGGCCGCGCCCAGGCCGCCCCAGCCGATCCCGTAGCGCGCCTGGTTGAGGCACATCAGCGGCGCTTTGAGGCCGTCGGAACCGGGCAGAAGACTTTCCGCGGGGAGTTCACAGTCGGTCATCGATAATCCGGATGTCACCGAGGCGCGCAGGGACCATTTGCCGTGGATGTCGTAGGCCTTGAAGCCGGGCGCGCCTTTTTCAATGAGGAAGCCACGGACTTTGTCGTTGTCTTCCGTCTTGGCCCAGACGACGGCGACGTCGGCGATCGTGCCGTTGGTGATCCACAGCTTCTCGCCGTTAACGATATAACCGTCACCCTTTTTCACAGCACGCGTGGTCATGCCGCCGGGATTGGAGCCGAACTGCGGTTCGGTCAGACCAAAGCAGCCGATGGCCTTTCCAGATTGGAGAAGGGGAAGCCATTTATTCTTTTGCTCCTCGCTTCCAAAGGCAAAAATCGGATACATCACCAGCGCACTCTGCACCGAAGCAAAGCTGCGCAGGCCGGAATCGCCGCGCTCGAGTTCCTGCATGACCAGGCCGTAGGCGACATTGGACATCTCCGCGCAGCCGTAGCCCTTCATGTTCGCGCCGTAAAAGCCGAGGTCCGCCATGCGCGGCACCAGATGCAGCGGCATGGTCGCTTCACGGTTGTGTTTTTCGATGATGGGAATGACTTCCTCATCCACAAACTGGCGGGCGGTGCGCCGCGCGAGCTTTTCCTCGTCGCTGAGCAGGGAGTCAAATTCCATGAAGTCCACACCGGGAAAGGCAGGCATAGAGTCTCCTTCGTCTACAGGCGCATCTGCGGTGTGCCCGCCACGGCGGGCGCGGGGCATCTTCGCTGGAATGGGCCGGCGCGGGCAAGAAAAAAAACCGGAGCCGCAACGCGGAAGGCCCTCGGCGGCTGGCCGTCGAGCGAATCATTCTAACAAGCGCGCGAAGGGCCAGCAAGAGACGTTGACGGAATCGAGCGCGTTTGTTATAAAACTTGGCTTTGTGTTGTGCTCGGCGAAGCCAGTCGAGCAGCCAACACCTGCTGCCACAACGGATTCGGCCTTCAGACAGGCGGCCAGGCAGATCCCTTAACCGAAGAGTGGAACTCCTGCACCAACTCGGCGAATTTGTCCTCCAAGCTGTGCCTACGGCCATCGTTGTCTTCCTTTTCTACGTGTTTTTGAAGGCCAATTTTTTCCGGCCGCTCGAGAAAGTGATGGCCCAGCGGAGCGAGCGTATTGATGGCGCCCGGAAACAAGCGGAAGCCGGCCAGGCGGCCGCGCAGGAGAAATTCCGCACGTATCAGGAAGCGTTGAAGAAGGCGCGCGCTGAAGTGTATGCAGAGCAGGAGGCAGCTCGGCGCGCTGTGCTGGAAGAACGCAGTGCTCTCTTGCGAGACACACGGAATCGCGCGAACGAAAAAATCCGCGCGGCCAAGGAAAATATCGCCGGAGAGATCGCTGCGGCGCGCGGGCAACTCGAGCAGGATAC
>DASYRO010000279.1:0-4220 GCA_036004385.1 Candidatus Acidiferrales bacterium | reverse complement strand
AGTAACGAAAAGGCTACGCGCTGCGACGAAGAGTTTGCTTCACTCCGGGAACGGGATTCTAATGCAGCCGATTCCGCGCGCAGGAACGTTTGGGACCCCAGCCGCCTTCCCCGTCGAAAGACGGAGGACGTCATGACAAGTGAATTTGAAGTTCTGGTAGCCGCTTCGAACGCAGAAAACCGGAGTGCGCTCACGAAGGTGCTATCCCGCATGGGCCTGCGGCCTTCCATCTCATCCTCGGTGAAGGAAGCGCGCGACATCCTTTCCACGAAAGCCGTATCGCTCGTCTTCTGCGAAGAAAAATTTGTGGATGGAAGCTACCAGGACGTGCTGCGCGCGGTGAAACGCACGCCGGAAAAGGCGCCAGTGGTAGTGTCTTCGCCTTCGCAGGATTGGTACGAATACCTCGAAGCGCTGCGGCTGGGCGCGTTTGAATTCCTGGACGGCCCGGCGCGTCCCGAGGACGTGGAGATGATTGTCCGATATGCGGCTCGGCTGGCCGACGCCAACGAGCGGCGCGCCCGGCTGCGCCTCGCGCGCGTATCCCGCGTCGCGTAATGCCTTCTTCCAACTGAAAGAAGTGAACAGGCTAGAAGCCTGTGCTACTGCGCCTGGCTGGCGCGGATTTCCTGCCAGCGGCGCGGGCGCTTCTTGGGATCCAGAACCTTCTTGCGCAAGCGGATGGACTGCGGCGTGATTTCGACCCACTCGTCGTCGGCGATAAAGTCGAGCGCTTGTTCGAGGTTGAGCGCGCGGTGCGGAACCAGACGTATGGCTTCATCCGCTCCGGATGCGCGCATGTTGGTCTGCTTTTTTTCCTTGGTGATGTTCACGTCCATGTCGTCTTCGCGAGCATTTTCTCCGACAATCATCCCTTCATAAACGGCCACGGTCGGCCCGATGAACATTTCGCCGCGCTCCTGCAAATTCCACAGCGCGTAGGCGGTGGATGCACCGGTGCGGTCGGCGACGAGCACGCCGGTAGGGCGCAGGGCCATCTCGCCGCCGTATTCCGTCCAACCTTCGAAGAGGGTATGTACCAGCGCGGTGCCGCGCGTATCCGTCAGCAGCACGCTGCGCAGGCCGATCAGCCCGCGCGACGGAATGCGGAACTCCATGCGCACGCGGCCGGTGCCGTGGTTCACCATCTTGACCATTTCCGCGCGGCGGCTGCCGACCAGCTCAATGACAATGCCGGTGAAGTTTTCGGGAACATCGATGATCAGCAATTCCAGCGGCTCCATGCGGCGGCCGTTTTCTTCGCGCGTGACGATGGTGGGTTTGCCGGCCATCAGCTCGTAGCCTTCGCGGCGCATGGTTTCAATCAGGATGGCGAGCTGCAATTCTCCGCGGCCGAGCACGCGGTACGAATCGGTGGACTCGGTTTCTTCCACGCGAATGGAAACGTTGGTGAGCAGCTCTTTTTGCAGCCGGTCGCGCAAATCGCGCGACGTGACAAATTGTCCTTCGCGGCCGGCAAAAGGCGAAGTGTTCACGGTGAAGACCATGGCGATGGTCGGCTCGTCAATGGTGAGCGGCTCGAGCGGCGCAGGATTTTCGGGATCGGTGAGGCTTTCGCCGATTTGAATGCCCTCGACTCCGGCAATGGCGGCGATGTCGCCGGCGCAGACTTCATCGGCTTCGTCGCGCGTCAATCCGCGAAAGGTGAAGAGCTTCGTGATTTTCGTGCGCACCAGGCTGCCATCGAGCTTGGCGATGGCCACTTCGGAGCCGTTGCGGATGGCGCCGTTGAAAACGCGGGCGATGGCCATGCGTCCGAGAAAATCGCTGTAGTCGAGATTGGTCACCTGCGCCTGCAAAACGCCCTCGGGATCGCCGGGCGGCGGCGGAATCGAGCGGAGGATGGCGTCGAAGAGCGGCGCGAGATCCATCGAGCTGTCACCGAGAACGCGATGGGCCACTCCGGTTCTTGCATTCGTATAAATCACCGGAAAATCGATTTGGTCTTCGGTCGCGTCGAGGTCAATGAAAAGGTCATAGACCTCATTGAGTACGGCCTGGCAGCGAGCGTCGCTGCGGTCAATTTTATTCAGGACGACGACGGGCGGAAGTTTCGCTTGCAGCGCTTTCTGCAGGACGTAGCGCGTTTGCGGAAGCGGGCCTTCGCTGGCGTCCACCAGCAGGAGCACGCCATCCACCATGCGCAGGGCGCGCTCGACTTCGCCGCCGAAATCGCTGTGTCCGGGCGTGTCTACGATATTGATTTTCGTGTCGTGATAAGTGAGCGCGGTGTTTTTGGCCAGTATGGTGATGCCGCGCTCGCGCTCGAGCTCGTTAGAGTCCATCACGCGGTCCACCAGGACTTGATTCGCGCGGAACGTGCCGCTCTGGCGGAGCATGGAGTCCACCAGCGTCGTCTTGCCGTGGTCCACGTGCGCGATGATGGCGATATTGCGAATGTTTTGTCGCAAGGGAATCAGCTTCCGGAGGAGCGCTGTTGACGCACTATTCTAGCATCTTTCGCGCCATCGCGCCGGACGTTCTGACGGAGGCGCGCGGAGCGGTTATAATTGCTGCATGCCGACTGAGGTTGAAGAGAAGGAGCGTGTTTTTGACGCGTTTCGCCGCTGGGGTTACCTGCAGGCGGACCTCGATCCACTGGGCTTTCAGCCGCAAGTCCGTCATCCCGAACTAGCGCTCGATGGCGAGGCTGCGCAGGCGGCGCGGCGTTCTTACTGCGGCACGATTGGCGCGGACTTCATGCACCTGCCTGAGCCCGAGCGCCGCCAGTGGATTCAGCAGCGGCTGGAAGCGGAACCCGCAACGCCGGATCAATCATTCATACTGGAGCGCCTGATTCGCGCCGACCTATTCGAACAAGTCTTGCAATCTCGCTACCTCGGTTCCAAACGCTTTTCGCTGGAAGGCGTGACCGCATTGATTCCGCTGCTCGACGTCATGCTCGACCTGGCCGGCGAATCCGGCGCGGAATACGCGGTGCTGGCCATGAGCCATCGCGGGCGGCTCAACGTGATGCTGCACATCGCCGGGCGTCAAGCGGACGAAATCTTCGCTGGCTTCGAAGACGTGGACCCGCGCAGCGTGCTGGGCAGCGGCGACGTGAAGTATCACCTCGGCGCGACCGGAGATTACACGACGAGCCATGGCCGCGCGATTCACATTCACCTGGCGTCGAATCCCAGCCACCTCGAAGCGGTGGATCCGGTAGCGCTGGGCCGCACGCGCGCGAAACAAAAGCGTCTTGGGAAAGACGGGCACTTGCGCTGCGTGCCCATTCTCATGCACGGCGACGCCGCATTTGCCGGGCAGGGAGTTGCCGCGGAAACGCTGGCCATGGCCGGGCTGCCCGGCTACTGCGTCGGCGGGACAGTGCACGTCATCATCAACAACCGCATCGGCTTCACCACGCCACCGGAGGAACTGCATCCGGGACCGTTCGCCGCGGACTTGGCCAAGCGCCTGCCCATTCCGGTGCTGCACGTGAATGGCGAAGACGTGGATGCCGTCGTGCGCGTGGCGCGGCTGGCCATGGAGTATCGCTACACGTTCGCCAGCGACATCGTCGTGGACATGATCGGCTACCGGCGCCACGGTCACAGCGAAATTGACGACCCGACGATTACACAGCCGCTGCTCTACAAGAAAATCAAAGACCATCCGGTGCTCTGGAAAATTTATGCGCAGCGCAGCGGCGTGGACGCCACTGCACAAGCCGATCAAATTCGCGGTGAGTACGAAGCCGCGCAGAAAAAAGCCGGCACCATTGAGAAGAAGCCCACGCTGCGCACGCTGCCGGAGTATTGGTCGAAATATGTCGGAGGAGACTACAGCCCGGACTTCGAGGTGGATACCGGCGTGCCCGCGGAAGAATTAAAGGAAATCGCGCAAGGACTGACGCGTTACCCCGACGGTTTTCAGATTCATCCCAAGGTGAAGCGCCTGCTCGAAGAACGCGCGCGCATGGGCGCGGGCGAGCGGCCCGTGGATTACGGCTTCGCGGAAGCGCTGGCGCTCGGCTCGCTGCTCGTTGCCGGCGTGCCCGTGCGGCTTTCGGGTCAGGACACGCGCCGCGGCACCTTTAACCAGCGGCATTCTGTGCTGGTGGATACCGAAAGCGAACAGGAGTTCGTGCCGCTCGAGCACCTGCGCGAAGGCCAGGCGCGCTGCGAAATTCACAATTCCTTGCTCTCCGAAGCGGCGGTGCTGGGCTTCGAATACGGCTATAGCCGCGACTATCC
>DASYRO010000278.1:0-6258 GCA_036004385.1 Candidatus Acidiferrales bacterium | reverse complement strand
TCATACCCGGCCCGGTTACGGTCTTAATGTCCGCGAGTTGCGCGAGAGGAATCTGCGCGCCATCTCGGGTGGGCACGAGCACGCGCTCGAGCGCGCCGACGCCGCTGCGGTAGCCACGCAAATAACGCACGTTAACCGGATATCGTTCGCGGCCTTCGATGGTGGTGGTCACTTGCTCGCCGCCGACCGCAGTTGTCAGCACCATCTGCACGTCGTCCACCGTCAAGCCATAGCGCGCGAGGTCTTCGCGCCGCAAATTGAAATCGAGGAAGTAGCCGCCCACGGTGCGTTCGGCAAACACACTCGTCGTCCCGGGCACGTCTTTCAACACCGTTTCAATGTGCCGGCCGATTTCTTCGATCTGGCCCAGGTCTGCACCCAGAATCTTAATGCCGATCGGCGAGCGCACTCCGGTGGTGAGCATGTCAATGCGGTTCTTGATGGGCATGGTCCAGATGTTGCTCAGCCCGGGGATTTGCATTGCTTCGTTTAATCCGCCGGGCCCGTAAATTAGCTCGTCCGTGCTCTTGTGGTCCGGCCACGCGCGGCTCAAAATTCTTTGCAGCCACTCCGGCGCGCGTTCCGAATACCAGCGCTTCTTTTTCGGCCATTGGTCGTGCGGCTTCAGCACGACCACGGTTTCCGTCATTGAGAACGGCGCGGGGTCCGTGGCCGTTTCCGCGCGGCCGACTTTGCCGAACACTCGCTCCACTTCTGGGAATTGGCGCAGAAGTTTGTCCTGGATCTGCAGCACCTGTCCGGCTTCCGTCACGGAGATCCCCGGCAGAGTAATCGGCATGTACAAAAGAGTTCCTTCGTCCAGCGGCGGCATGAACTCGCTGCCCAGCCGGAAAAAAATGGGAATCGTCAGCGCGAAGACGAGCACGGCGGCGATAATGGTCGTCCAGCGGTACTCGAGCACAAATTCCACCACCGGGTGATACAGCTTCATCAACGGCCGGCTGATGGGATGGCTTTCCTCGCTGTGGATTTTTCCGACCAACACCGCGTTGGTGGCCCGCGCCAGCCACCGCGGACGGAATTCGAAATTCTTCATGTGCGTGAACACGAGCCGCAGTGCGGGGTCCAGGGTGATGGCCAGCAGCGCGGCGATAATCATGGAGAAGTTTTTTGTGTACGCCAGCGGCTTGAACAGCCGGCCTTCTTGCGCTTCCAGCGTGAAAACAGGCAGGAATGACACGGCGATCACCAGCAGCGCGAAAAAGCTGGGACCTCCGACTTCCTTCATGGCGCTGATGACGACGTCCTGATAATTTCCGGGGCGTCCCTCAGCTTCCCAGTGTTCCAGCTTTTTGTGCGTCTGCTCCACGACGACGATGGCGGCGTCCACCATCGCGCCGATGGCTACGGCGATGCCGCCGAGCGACATGATGTTCGCCGTCAGTCCCATCGCCTGCATGGGAATAAACGCGAGCAGCACGGCAATCGGGATCGTTGCGATGGGAATCAGCGCGCTGGGGATGTGCCACAGGAAAATCAGAATCACGATGCAGACAATGATGATTTCTTCCGTCAGTGTGCTCTTCAGGTTCTCGATGGAGCGCTCGATCAAGTCCGCGCGGTCGTAGGTGGTCACAATCTTCATGCCCGGCGGCAGCGACGGTTCGATTTCCGCAATCCGCTTACGCACGCGCTCGATCACGGCCATGGCGTTTTCGCCGAAGCGCATGATGACTACGCCGCCGACCACTTCGCCTTCGCCGTCCAGCTCCGCGATGCCGCGGCGCAAATCCGGGCCGAGTGTTACCGTCCCCAGATCGCGGAGCAGGATAGGCGTGCCGTTCTCGGGGTTGTTTGCCACCACGGTCTGTTCGACATCCGCTGTGGAGCGGATATACCCGCGCCCGCGCACCATGTATTCGCGTCCGGTAAATTCAATCAGCCGTCCGCCGACGTCGTTGTTGCTCTTGCGCAGCGCTTCGACAGCTTGGTCCGTGCTGATGTGGTACGCCAGCATGCGGTTCGGATCGAGGTTGACTTGATACTGCCGCACGAAGCCGCCCACTGGTGCGACTTCAGCGACGCCGGGCACGGACTGCAATTGATAACGCAGGTTCCAATCCTGATAACTCTTCAACTCATCGAGGCTATGCTTTCCGCTTTTGTCCACGAGCGCGTATTGAAAAACCCAGCCTACGGCCGTCGCGTCTTTCCCGAGTTCCACGTTGACGCCCTGTGGCAGCTTGGGCAGGATTGTGCTCAAGTACTCCAGCGTCCGCGAGCGCGCCCAGTAAATGTCCGTGCCATCTTCGAAGACCACGTACACGTACGAGTAACCGAAATCGGAAAACCCGCGGATGTCCTTCACGCGCGGCAACCCGAGCAGCGCGGAGACGATGGGATAGGTCACCTGGTCTTCCATGATGTCCGGGCTGCGGTCCCACCGCGAATAGATAATCACTTGTGTGTCGGAGAGGTCGGGGATTGCGTCCAGCTTGATGTTCTGCATGGCGCGCCAGCCAAAGAGCACGGCTACGCCGACGAACAAGAAAATCAGGAACCGGTTGCGCGCCGAAAATTCGATGATGCGGTTAATCATGGCTTCCTCTGCCAGGATGCTGCTTCGCGCCGGATGCCGGGTTTTTCAATCGGCTCTCGGAATCAATCAGAAAATTCCCCGAGGTCACAATCGTCTCCCCGGGCCGTAGGCCGGTGAGCACGATCACTTGCTCGCCAGCCGCCGCGGTTTTCGACAAGCCGGCGAGTCTCGGCCCCGTCTTAATCGGCCGCGGCTCGAAGTAGCCGTTGCCGCGAGCGACGAACACGACTTGCTCCGTCCCGGAGTCGAGCACGGCTTCCTGTGGCACGACGATCTGCGTCCCGTAATCGATGACCAATTCCACGTCGCCGTACATGTCCGGCTTCAATGCCAGGTTGGCATTGGGCAGATCGATGCGCACGCGCACGGTGCGTGTTTTCGGATCCACGCCCGGATTGATGAAGCTGACTTTTCCCGTGTAAGTTTTTGCGGGTGTGTAACTCAAGCGCATGGTAGCGGGCTGGCCGACGCGCACGTAGGGCACTTCGAACTCGAACACTTCCGCAAGCATCCAGACGCTCGAAAGATCCGTAATCGTGTACAAATCCATTTCCGGATTCACGAAGCGCCCGTGGTGATAAGCCGCGCGGTCGGTGACGATTCCGCCTACCGGCGAATGAATCGTCAGCTCCCGCTTCACCTTTCCGTCGTTTTCCAGCGAGGCGATATCCTCTTCGTTCACGTCCCACAGCCGCAGCCGCTCGCGCGCCGCATTCACCAGCGAGGCCGCGCCGCTGGCTACCTCCTTGTACGGCGCATCCTTCAGCTCTTTTTGCGCGCGCACGGCCAGCAGGTATTCCTCTTGCGTCGAAACCAGCTCCGGGCTGTAGATGGTGAATAGCGGGTCACCGGCCTTTACCTCTTTGCCCACAAAATCCGCGAACACATGCTCGACGTAACCGGAGACTTTGGTGTGGATATGCGAAACGCGCGTTTCGTCAATGCCGATTCGCCCAACCACGCGCAGCGTGCGCTGGAGTTGTTGCCGTTCGACCGTAGCCGTGCGCACGCCGATTAGCTGCTGCTTTTCTGCCGTAATCTGCACTGTTCCGGGCGCCATCTCGCGCCTGGCGCTTTCTTCGTCGGCATACTGAGGCACCAACTTCATGCCGCAGTCCGGCGCGATGCCGGGCTTGTCTGACTTGTTCCAGGGATGCATCGGGTCATACCAGTAGAGAATTTTCCGTTCGCCCGGTTTGGCCGGAGCGCCCTGCGCGTGCTCCGCCGGCATTTCATGCCCGGCATGAGAATTTTGCGCAGTAGCGCCGGATTCAGTCGGCGCAGGCCTGCCTGCGAACCACGTCGTAATCTCGCCGCGGTAAAACCACGCTCCAGCCGCGAGAATGAACAGCAGAATGAGCGCGGAGATGATTTTGCTTTTCATGGCTGCCTCGCTTGCGCGGCGCTTGCCGCAACCCCGTCCAGTTCGATTCCCGTGAGCTCTTCGAGCCGCACGAGCGCCTGCTCGTAGCGGCCCAGCTCTTCGTAGTAATTCGTTTCGTAGTCCAGCACAGTGATGAAGTTCGTGAGCAGGCTGAGAAAGTCCAAGGAGCCCACCTGATACGCGGTCATCGAGGATTCCAGGGCGAGCGCGGATTGCGGCACGATAGCCTTCGAGTACAGGGCGAGCAATTCGTCCGAAGCCCGCGCCGCAAGGTATTGCTCCTTCACCTGAAACAGCAGCGCTGTGCGCACGGCTTCGCGCGTCTGCTGCGCGCTGGCCCGCGTTTCATTGGCCTCGTTGATGGCTGCGTAGCGCTTGCCTTTGTTCAAGAACGGCAAGTTCATCGTGAGTCTCAAGCCGTACATCTCCGGCAGCCCCGGGCGATTCTGGTAGTCCCAGCCCACGCCGAAATCCGGATATAGATCTTTGCGCGCGAGGTCCGCCGCCAGTCGGCTTCGCTCCATCAGTTCTTCCTGCCGGCGAATTTCAGGCGCATTTTCGACGCCCTTGGCAATGAGTTCTTCGAGAGAGTAGGGCAAGCCGTCTTTGACGAGTTCTTTGGGAAGCGCGCCGAGCGGGGAATCGCCGCGATGCAGCAACAGGCTATTGATTTGCGCCTGCAGCACCGCGCGCCGCTGTGCGAGCAGCGTCTGGCGTTGCCGGATGCGCGTCACCTCCAACTGCGCGCGGAGCACGTCCTGCTGCAGACCCTTGCCCAGCTTGTAGCGCTCTTCGGCGATGCGCGCGAGCTTTTCGAGCAGGTCTTTATTTGATTCGGTGATCTCCAGCGATTTTTCGACGGTCCACCACTCGTAATATGCGAGCTTCAGTTCCGCGCGGACACGGCGTCGCGCCGCCTCCACGTTGGGTGCTTCTGCGTCGGCTTCTTTGGCGGCGATTCTCCCGCGCAGGTCGCGTTTTCCCGGAAACGGAAACTCCTGTATGATTCCGGCCGAACGGAAGCTCGACGGATCACCCTTCTGGACCTTGAAGGGCACGATGTCACCCATATAGCTGACGGAAGCCTCCGCGTCCGGAAGTGCTCGGGCCTGCGGAACACGGGCGCGTTTGGCATCCACCATCCGCGCTGCGGCTTGAATGGCCGGATGATTGCGCTCAGCTTCAGCGACGAGGTCGGCCAGCCTGACAAGTGGCGGACTCACGGCCGGCGGCTCCTGCGCGCGGATCATTCCCCCAGCCGCGAGAATCAATGCGAAACTCAACGGAACTACTATTCGAACTCTCATCGGAAACACCTCGCTCCCCTTGCCGGGGAAATTCCATGACCGATTTCAGAATTGGTCGGCGTCCGCAGACACACGGACGCGCGGGCGAAATTCCCAGACGAGAGTTAGATCAGAAACGTGCAGAGGAGAGGCTGAAGATCAGGAAGAAAGACGACTTGCACTCGCTCGGCCAGAATGGCCGCACGCTCTAAAACGTTGGCAATATTCGTTTCAGGCTCACGTATGAATGCCGCCGTTGACGGGGCGACTTTGGTTTTGTTCGCTCCGGCTCCTGCATCCGGCACGGGCGCCGCCGCCACATGGCAGCAGGGAAGTCCCGACGAATGGGCTTGGAGAGCCAGCTCGCTCTCATCCGAGCCCGCCGGAGACGCCATCATCTGCTCGCAGGGAGACGCCGACGCAGTCGCTTCGTTGGTCGGATGAGCACAATCTGCCGGCAACGACATCCACAGCGCGCAGGCGGAAAGCGGCGTGGGAGCCAGACTAGCCAGGCACAGGCACAAGATGAGAATAAGAACGCGCCGCCGCATATCTCTGTGATTCTAGCAAACGAAAGGCCACAACGCCATGCTTTCAAGTGCTCTCTTGATAATCATTTACGCATCGCGCCGAAGGCTTCCGGCCTGGTTTGATGCGTATCCTGGCCCTCGTGGCTACGCCATTTTCCGCTCAACCCTGTGGGGGAGGTGTGACGCTAATGACGGGCGGCGGTTCGTTGGGTGCCGGCCGAGGGCCGGCCATGCGCGCCAGTTGTTGCATTACTCCCCTCATAAGATCGCGGGCGGATTGATCCTCTTTTTCCAACGCCTCTTTGATGGAGTCGCTCTTATCGAGAATTGCTTTCAATTCCGGGGTGAACTTGTCCATGTCCGGCCGGGCCATGTCTGAGCGCACTTCCAGAAAAAAGTCCGCGGCCAGGGTCTGTGCTTCTTTGTATTCCTTGTGGGCCGCGCGATCCAGTGCCTGCAGCAGTATATTCTCCAGATGATAGACGCGCTCTCGGCCCA
>DASYRO010000277.1:0-6849 GCA_036004385.1 Candidatus Acidiferrales bacterium | reverse complement strand
CGGGCCGAGCAAGACGCACGGATCCACGTTGCCCTGTAGGGCAATGCGGCTGCCCAGACGCTTGCGCGCCTCGGCCAAATCAATTCGCCAGTCCACGCTGAGCACATCCGCGCCGGTTTTTGCCAGGCTGTCGAGCAGATGTGCCGTCGCTTTCGAATACAAAATCACGGGCGCCGTTTCCGCGTGCAATTCGCTGATGAGGAATTGCGTCGCGGGCAGTGCGAATTCGTCGTAGTCATTCTTACTCAGCTCTCCCGCCCAAGTATCGAAAATTTGCACCGCCGTCGCGCCCGCCGCGATTTGCGCCTTCAGGTAGCTGGCCGTGCTCTCGGCGATTTTTTCGAGCAGCGCGCGCAGCACTCGCGGCTGGCGGTACATCAATTCCTTCAGCGCCGCGAAATCTTTTTTCGCTTGCCCTTCGACCATATAACAAGCGAGCGTCCACGGCGCGCCGGCGAACCCCAACACGGGCACGTCGGGTCCAAGTTCGCGGCAGAGCCGGCGGATAGTTTCCATCAGGAAGCCGGTCTCCTGCTCGGGATCGAACGCGCGCAGTGACTCCACGCCCGCAGCATCGCGCACGGGTTTGGCCAGCACCGGCCCGGCGTCGGATAGTTCGAGGCCGAGGCCCATCGCTTCTGCGGAAATGAGAATGTCGGAAAATACGATCACGGCATCCACGCCGAGAATGCGGTAGGGCTGCAACGACACTTCCGCCGCAAGCTCGGGCGTCTTGCACGTTTCCAGGAAGGAATGCTTCGCGCGGATGGCGCGGTATTCGGGCAGGTAGCGTCCGGCCTGGCGCATGATCCAGACCGGCACGCGCTCGACAGGCTCCGAGCGGCAGGCGCGCAGGAAGAGCGATTTACGGTCGAACGGCTGGCGGATTTCCGGCATGAGCCTTTGCAACAACCAGTTAGTTTAGCAAATCTGTGGATTGCATGCAGCCAACCAACACGCTTGTTGGATAGGGTCTTCGCGCTCTGCCCTGACGGTGCAGCGTGATTCCGCTATAATAGGCGGCTTGAATGGAGTCGTCCCGAAGCTTCGGGAGGCCGCCTCTGTGAGGCCGGATGGGACTAAGCCGGACTGAATGAATTCCTTCCTCGACAATCTGGTGCTGGCCTTTTACGTGGTGAGTCTCGGCCTGCACATCTGGTTTCTCTACACAGACTCGCGCTTCATCGGACGGCTGGGAACGCTGTGCCTGGCCGGCGGAGTAGTGGCGCACTACTTCGCGCTGCTTTCTCGCGCCCGGGCGATGAACAGCGTTCCCTACCAGGATTTTTACGGCTCGCTTTCTCTTTTCGCGTGGATGCTGGCACTAACATATCTGGTGATCGAGCGCTTTCACCGGCAGCGCGCCGTGGCGCCGTTTGTGCTGCCCTTTGTGATTGGCTTCGTGGCCATCGCCATGTTTCTTTCGCCGGAGCCGGCCGCCGTGCAGCGTACGGTAGCGCACGGCCCAATCTTTGCGCTGCATGTGACCATCAACATCCTGGCCTACGCCGCCTTCGCGCTTTCCTTTGTGCTCAGCCTGCTGTATCTCGCGCAGGACCGCTGGCTGCACGACCGCCGCATCAGCTCGGTCATCTGGCGCTTTCCGGCGCTGGACGTGCTCGAGCGCATGGCGCGCAGCAGTGCGATTGTCGGCGTCTGCGCGCTGAGTATCGGCATGGTGCTGGGCTTCATCTGGGAGCATCGCTTGCTCGGCCACTACGTCAGCGGCGACCCCAAGGAAATCGTCTCGGCGGTCGTACTGCTGGTGTACGCGACATACCTTGGGCTTTCGCGCAAGACGGCCTGGCGCGGAGCGCGCGCCTGCCGCCTCTGCGTGGCCAGTTTCTTTTTAGTGATTTTCAGTTACACCGTAGTGAATTTTTATTGGTCGAGTTATCACCGGTTCTTCTGATGGCCACACCGACTCCATCGCCACTGCGCGCGCGGGCCCGGCCCGCGGAAGACGCGCTGGCGCGTATCGTGCTCGTGGGCGTGAACCACCGCACTGCGCCCGTCGAATTGCGCGAGCGCGTGGCGTTTAACGAGGACGACGCACTGCGGGCTGAACGCGAATTGCGTGCGAGCAAGCTGGTCGAAGAAGCCGTGGTGATATCCACGTGCAACCGTAGCGAGGTCTACGGTGTGGTCCCCGCGCATAGCGCCGCGGACGCAATGGCGAACGGCGGCGCGGCTGCCTTGGAAGGATTTTTCTCGGCGTTCCACGGACTCACTCCGGAAACGCTGAACGGCTCGGTCTATCATCATGAAAATGACGACGCCGCGCGGCACCTGTTTCGCGTGGCAGCCGGCCTGGATTCCATGCTCCTGGGTGAGGCGGAAATTCTCGGCCAGGTACGTCAGGCGTACATGACCGCATTCGCAAACGGGCATACCGGCCCGGTGCTCAATCGGCTCTTTCAGAACGCGCTGGAAATCGGCAAGCGCGTGCGCACGGAAACGGAAATCGGCACACGGCCCATGTCCGCTGCGTTCGCTGCCGTCAAACTGGCGGAGCAGATTTTCGGGAAGCTGCGCGCGCATCGCGGGCTCATCCTTGGCGCGGGCACAATGGGCGAACAGCTCGCCGCGCACCTGCGTGATCGCGGCATGACGCGCATTCAGGTGGCCAACCGGTCGCTCGAACGTGGCTTGGACCTCGCCAATCGCGTAGCCGGCGAAGCGGTCGCCTGGAGCGACCTGCATCGTGTGCTGGAGCTGCCGGACATCGTCGTGGCCAGCGTGGGCGGCGACGCGCCAGTGCTCACACGGGTTCTCGTCGAAGAGGCGATGCACGCGCGCGGCGACCGCGCCATGTTTGTGATTGACCTCGGCGTGCCACGCAACGTGGAGCCTGGCGTCGCCGACGTGTACAACGTCTTTCTCTACACGATTGACGACCTGACGCAGATTGTCGAGCAGAACAAGGACGCCCGCGCCAAAGAAATTCCCCGAGCGGAGGCACTCATCACCGAGCAGCTTGCCAAGTTCCAGGCCTGGCAGGCCGGACTGCGCAGCGCCGCGCTGCTCGCGGAATTGCGCGACGCGCTCCAGCACGCGCGCGAAGATTTTCTGCGTCGCCATGCGGATGAAATGAAAAACCTCGCGCCCGAAGATCGCGAACGCGTTGGGCGTCTCGCCGCGGAGTTGATTGACACCATTCTGGAGCAGCCCGCCACTCGACTGCGTGGAGAAAAGGAGCTCCGCCGCAAGCTGGAGGAAATCGAAGCACTGCGGCGCCTCTTCGGACTGGACAAGGACGCACCGTGACGCCGCTGCGCATCGGCTCGCGCGGCAGCAAGCTGGCGTTGTGGCAGGCGAATTTCATCCGCGAGGAACTTGCCCGCGCGCACGGTGTCAGCGCGGAAATCGTTAACATCAAGACTTCCGGCGACCGCTTTTCACAGGGCGCCGTGGGACAGATTGGCTTAAAGGGCGTGTTCATCAAGGAGCTGGAGGACGCGCTGCTAGGCAGGGAAGTAGATCTCGCCGTGCACAGCATGAAGGATGTGCCGACGGAAATCCCGCGCGGCCTTGCGTTCCCTGCGATTTATCGGCGCGAAGACCCGCGCGATTGCCTGGTGGCTCGCGACGCCAGAAAGTTTTCCGCGCTGCCCAATCGCGCGCGCATCGGCACCAGCAGCCTTCGCCGCCAGGCGCAATTGAAGCATCTCCGGCCGGACCTCGTGGTGGAAGAACTGCGCGGCAACGTGGATACGCGAGTGCGCAAGCTCGAAGAAGGCCAGTATGATGGCATCGTGCTGGCGAAGGCGGGACTCGAACGCCTGGGCTGGAGCGAAAAGATTTCCGATGTTTTCGACGCGGGGAGTATGCTTCCGGCAGTGGGACAGGGCGCGCTGGGAATGGAATGCCGCGGCGACGATAGCCGCGTGATGGAGTTGCTCGGCAAGCTGGACCACGCGGAAACACGCGCCGGCGTTAGCGCTGAACGCGCGCTCCTGGCGCGGCTGGAAGGCGGTTGCCAAGTTCCGCTGGGCGCATGGGGAAGACTTGAAAACGGGCGACTCCGGCTCGACGCCATCGTGCTTTCGGCCGACGGCGCCGAGCACGTTCGCGATATCATCTCCGGCGCGCCGGAAGATGCGGAAGCACTGGGCCGGGAGCTGGCGGAACGGCTCTTGAGCGCGGGCGCTCGGCCGTTATTGAAAATGGCCGGGCGAATGATTTATGACAGCTAGCGCAAATCCCTCGGGAGAACTCACGACCAAGCCGCTGGCGGGCAAGCGCGTGGTGGTGACGCGCGCCGCGGAGCAGGCCGGCGACCTGATCCGCGCGCTGGAAGAAAACGGAGCCGAAGTGCTGCTGCTGCCCTCGGTGACGTTCGCGGAAGCGGAGGATAAACACGCGCTGGACGCGGCGATTCATACTTTATATCGTTTTGACTGGCTGCTGCTGACCAGCCAGAACGCAGTGCGCTTTCTTTCCGCGCGGTGTCACGAGCTGGGCATCGAGCCATCGGCGCTGGCCGGTGCACTACCGCGAGTGGCGGCAGTCGGGCCGGCCACCGCGGAGGCGGCGCGCAGTGCCGGGTTCGACGTGAAATTTATTGCGTCACGAAATACGGGCGACGGCCTGGGGGCGGAAATGCAGGACCAGGTGATGGGCAAAAAAGTGTTGCTGCCACGAAGCGATCTGGCGAGTAACGACCTGCCTTTGGCGCTGAGCCGCGCCGGCGCGGATGTTACCTCGGTAATCGCCTACCGCACGCTGGCTCTGCAAACGCCCGACGCGGCTGCGCTGGAGGAAGTCCGGCGCGGCAAGACTGATGTGGTTACCTTCGCCAGTCCTTCAGCGTTTCATGCGTTTGTCAGACAGGTGGGAGAGGTTGCCGTGCGCCAGTTGTCCGGTCGCACCGTGTTTGCCGCCATCGGCCCGGTGACGGAGCGGGCGATTCACGTCGCGGGCTTCGACGTCGAAATTCAAGCCGTTGAGTCCACGGCCGCGGGTCTCGTGGCCGGAATTATTTCCTGGTGCTCGCGTGAGCGAGCTTCCTCAGGAGCGCAAGCGAAATGACCTTTCCATCACAGCGGCCGCGCCGCCTGCGGCGCTCCGAGCTGATCCGCCGCATGGTCCGCGAAACGCGGCTGACCACGGACGGCTTCATCTATCCGATGTTTGTTTGCCCGGGTGAGAAAGTCCGCACCGAAGTCGGCTCCATGCCCGGTATCTATCAGCAATCCGCGGATCAGATTGTCGAAGAGTGCCGCGAGGTGGAATCGCTGGGCATTCCGGCGGTCATCCTGTTCGGCTTACCGGAGAAAAAAGATGAGCGCGGCTCGGAAGCGTGGGACCCGAAAGGCTCCGTGCAGCGCGCCATTGAGGGCATCCGCAAAGCGAAACTGAATCTGGTGGTCGTCACAGACGTCTGCATGTGCGAATACACCAGCCACGGCCACTGTGGCGTAGTGGAAAACGGCGTCGTGCTCAACGATCCCACCCTGGAACTTCTCGCCGACGAAGCGCTCTCGCACGCGCGGGCCGGAGCGGACATCGTCGCGCCGTCGGATATGATGGACGGGCGTGTGGCGGCCATTCGCCGCAAGCTCGACGAGCGCAAGTTCGCCGACGTGGCCATCCTGGCCTACGCCGCAAAATACTGCTCCGGATTTTACGGGCCGTTCCGCGAAGCCGCGCAGTCCGCGCCGCAGTTTGGCGACCGCCGCAGCTATCAGATGGATCCGGCGAACGCACGCGAAGCGCTTAAAGAAGTCGCGCTGGATATCGAAGAAGGCGCGGACATGGTCATGGTCAAGCCCGCGCTGCCGTATCTGGATATCATTCGCGCGGTGCGCGAACGCTTTGATGTGCCGCTGGCCGCCTACAACGTCAGCGGAGAATACGCCATGGTCAAGGCCGCGGCGCGCAACGGCTGGATTGACGAGCAGCGCGTCACGCTGGAAATCCTCACCGCCATCCAGCGCGCCGGCGCGGGCATGATTCTCACCTATCACGCCAAAGACGTGGCCCGTTGGCTGAAGGCGTGCTGAAGCGATTGTAACGCCGGCCTCCAGCCGGTTGTTTACCTCGGAGAATCCATTGAATCCGCCAACTCGTTCCCGTGCTCGTTCGCGCGCTCTGTTTGAAGAAGCGCAAAAGATCCTCGTCGGTGGGGTCAACAGTCCCGTGCGCGCGTTCAAGGCCGTCGGCGGAGACGCGCTGGTGGTGGACCGCGCCGCGGGGGCGCGACTCTTCGACGTGGATGGCAACGAGTACCTCGATTACGTCTGCTCCTGGGGCGCGATGATTCTGGGCCACGCACATCCCGCAGTCACCGCGGCGATTCAGGACCAGGCCACGCGCGGCAGCAGTTACGGCATGACCTCCGCGCTGGAAGCGGAACTCGCGCGCGCAATATCCCGCGCCATGCCCTCGCTCGAAATGGTGCGCTTTGTCAGCTCCGGCACGGAAGCAACGATGAGCGCGGTGCGCTTGGCACGCGCGTTCACGCGGCGCGACTTCTTTGTAAAATTCGACGGAGGCTATCACGGCCACGCCGATAGTTTTCTTTCGCAGGCAGGCTCGGGCCTGGCGACGCTGGGCATCGCGTCCAGTCCCGGAGTGCCGGAACGCCTGGCGCAACTCACGCTGAACGCTCCCTATAACGAGGCCGCGGCCGTAGAAAAACTTTTCGAGATGCACGCCGAGCAAATTGCCGCGGTCATCGTCGAACCGGTGGCCGCGAACATGGGCGTGGTGCCGCCGGCGGAAGGATTTCTGCGCGACTTGCGCGAGATCACCGCGCGGCACGGCGCGCTGCTGATTTTCGACGAGGTCATCACCGGTTTTCGCCTGGACCGCGGTGGCGCGCAAGCCGTGTACGGCGTGCAGCCA
>DASYRO010000276.1:0-6204 GCA_036004385.1 Candidatus Acidiferrales bacterium | reverse complement strand
GTGGAGAAGACCGCTTCGAAGCGGCGCTTTTCGTCCAGGTCGTGCACAAGAACGACCGGCACGATGCGCAGCGAACGGCGGCAATTGCGGCAGGCGGACATTTCGCCCTGCAAGTCCTGCAAAAAGCCGTCCGTAAAGCGGTAGTCGGCACGTGCGCGTCGCGCGGCCTTCTGGCCGGAAGCGCCGCAGTGCGGGCAGGTATATTCGACGCGATCGTCCTGCGGATCGCGGTCCAGGGCGGCCCAGGCAGTGTAGCGAACGCCGACGGTTTCTGTTGAACGGTGAGGCATGTTTTGAAGTCTCCCTCGGCCAGGGTTTATGTGTATTCTCGTCAATAAGATGCTCTGGGCTGGGATGGGGTTGCGGGATATTCGAAGGATACTAAACTTAACCGAACAAACCAGTTAGCTCGCTACGCGGGCGACCATGTTCATTATGTTTGCCCGCTTCGGTCTTCGAGCAATTCCACGATTTCGCCGTCGGGGCCGCGGAAAAAGGCCACACGGACGGGGAAAGGCTTTCCATTTACGTCATTGACCAGGTCCAGGGGCCGGATGGGAACGAGGATTTCGCAGCCGGCCTTGCGGGCGGGTTCCAACGATTTTTCGAGAGAATCGGTGCGCAGCGCAAGATGCCAGATGACTTCTGCTTCGCCGCCGGGCTGCACGGCGCGCTTCACTTCGACCAGTTCGAGATAATTGCGGTTGGCAATTTCCAGCATGACGAAACGCTGGCCGTCGAGCGTGAACGCCGTGCGGACGGTGAAGCCCAGCACATCGCGGTAAAACGCCAGGGATTTTTCCAGGTCCGGCACCCGCAGCGAGACGTGATGCAAGCCGGTGATGCCGAGAGTTGAGTTTGTGTTCATCGCCTGAGCCTTTCGTGGAAATTCGCCGTTTCGTTTTGAGAAAGACGTGAAGCTATACGCCAGCCGCGCGAGTGTCAACTTAAGTTTCGCTTAGTCCGAGGAACTTTGCCGGCGAAGCGGTGTCCAACGAAGTGAGGCTGCGCAACCCTCAGAACACAACCGGCGGCGGCGCGGGAGCCGAGCTTTTGTCAGCAGGTACGGCCGCTGACGCCGCCGCAGAAAATTACTGCGTAAACAAAGGCGGCGAAATTTCCGCCAGCAAGAACTGAAACGGCGGCCACGAAGTCCGCTACGCGCGGGTAGATGTATGCGTGAACAGAGATCCTTCGGCCCGATAGAAGACATCGGGCCTCAGGATGACAAGAGGCCGGAGGAGAACATGAGCGGAGAAAATATTTTGAAGGGGTGCCTGGTGGAAAGCGACCCGGGAAAAATCTCGCGGGCGCGACAGGCGAAATGCCGCGCGCTGCTGGTGGCCATCATTTTGCAAGTCTTGCTGGTGGGATTGCTGCTGCTGGCGCCACTGCTGGGCGCGGTGGAGAAGCTGCCATGGACCACGCGCCAGATCACTCCGGTGCCGCCGTACAAGGGCGGGCCCAAGCCGAGCGAGACAAAAATTGCAAGAGCCGCGAAAGAGCCGCGAAAGCTACTGCCAACCGAGCACACTCCCGTGATTGTCGCTCCACGGAGTATTCCTCCAGTGGTTGCCACGATTGTCGATCCGCCGGAAGTGTTCGCCGATCGGCCAGAGTCTGCGGGCAACAACATTATCGGCGATCCGAAGGGAATTCTTGACCTCGATGCGCCGAACAATCGGAGCGCGACACCGCCGAAGCCCGCAGAGACGCCCACTTCGAAACCCAAGAAAGGTCCGGTGGAAGTATCGCCGGCGGTTCAGGCGGCGCGGCTGATCCTGCGCGTGGAACCGAAATATCCATCGCCGGCGAAGAGCGCGGGAATCGAAGGCAAGGTCGTGCTGCGCGCGGTGATTGCCAAAGACGGAACGATTCAATCCCTGGAAGTCGTCAGCGGAAACCCGCTGTTCATCGAAACGTCGCGGGAAGCGATCGCCCAGTGGCGCTACCAGCCGACACTGCTGCACGGCGCGCCGGTGGAAGTGGAGACGTTAATTACGATCGTTTTCACGCTGAGAAGATAATGGAAGAGGGTGTTGGGTTTAGAGTGTAGAAACATCGGTGGGAAGTTCGAAGGTTGGAAAATTGGAAGGTTGAAAAAAAACGGGACGCGGCAAATCACCGCGTCCGGGAAGAGATAAAGCGGAATTGATTCCGCCGCAGGAGTTTACATGAAGCGGAAGACGATACCCGCCGAGAACCGGAAGTTGTGCTGGGTGGCCGTGGTTCCGGAAATCGGGCCGTCGAACCGCGTCATGATGTAGTCGAACTGCCCGATGCGAACGGCCACGTTATCGGTGACCTTGGCATCCACGCCGCCGCCAATGGTCATGGCGAAAGCGTTTTCGCTGACGCCGCCGCCACCGATGTGCGCGCCGCCGAAGGTGGCGTGCGCGAACGGGGTCACGGTGTCATTCTTGCGATAGCTGACGCGCGGGCCGAAGGTGAAGGTGTGCGTGTTCGTCTTGATGCCGCTGATGGTCTTGTAGTGCCCGCTGAATTCGCCGACGATTCCCAACCAATCATTGACGTTGCCGGCGAGCGAAGCGTGCCAGCCACCGGGCACATTTTCGCCTTTCACACCCTCTCCGGGATTCACACGCAGATAAGAGTACCCGCCGAAGAGTTCGGCTTTAGGATGATCTTGCGCCATGGCCGCGCCGGAGCACAGCATGACCAGCGCCGCCACAACAAGCAGTTTACGCATTTGCAATGCCTCCATTTTTCTAGTTTGAGTTTTTAACCGTTCCTGAAACCGAACACCCCTGCTGGAACGGTCATCCGGGAACCCGCGAGCCGAGCAGCGAATTATTTTTGCGGCTCCGCCCCACCCCTGGGGAATTGGCTCGAGCGCCCCGAACGCCTATTGTGATGCAAAGGCGCACGCGACGGTTGCGTTCTGCAAGCGGATGTGACGTGAAAGAAAACATCGCCACAAGCGCCCGATGGAGAAGTACGAAGTGAGACGCGAATTGCAGGAGCCATAAATATAAATTACAAATTTCAGATTTCAGAGCAGATGTTCGCCGCAATGGGCGCCGATGGCGGCGCGTGCGGCGTCGCGCAGGCGCACGATTTCCTGAAACTCCGGCGCCTCCGGGTTGGGATACAGCGGCGGAAGGATGGTGACGGTGATGCGTCCCGGGCGCGGGAGGATCGTTTCGTTGCGATAAATTTGGCGGACGCCGCGCAAACCGATGGGGCAAACCGGCCGGCCAGTGGCAACCGCGGCCTTAAACGCGCCGAGCTGGAATGCCCGCACGCCTTCGGGGGGCGAAAACGTGCCTTCGGGGAAGAGGACGAGGGAAACGCCTTCGCGCAGAGAATTTTCCAGGGCCGTAGCCTGGGCCAGCCGCTGGTTGCGGTCTTCGCGCACGAAAGCGAAATCGTCGCGGCGGCGGAGAAACGTTCCGATGAACGGCCAGGAAGCAACTTCAATTTTGGAAACGAAGCGATATCGAATTTTGAAAATAGCGAGGAACAATACGACGTCGAAAAAGCTGGAATGATTACTGACAAAAACGTATGGCAGATCCTTTTCCATGTTCTCGCGGCCGGTGATGGTGATGGGGATGCCCATCAAGCGGAAGAAAATGCGCGCGCCAATCTGCGTGATGCGGCACGCGGATTCGCGGGACGGAGCGAAATACGCGCCGAACCAGGTGGGCAGAATGAAAACCGTGAACGCGAGGACAGAATACAGGCCGTAGAAAAATTCCAGCACGCGGCGCACGCCGCTGTGAGCCACTTTGGCGCCGCCCCGCGCGGCCAGTCGCGCGACCTGCAGCCATGCGGGCGGCTTGCCCGTGCCCAAGCGTCCTTCGAGATAGAGGCGTCGGGTTTCGCTGCGGCGCAGCTTGCCGCTGGACGTCTTGGGAATGGCGCCGGGCGGAACGAGTTCCACCACATCCGGCGGCACGCCGATGGCGTCGGCGACAGCCTGCGTAATTCCGGTTTCGACGGCGCCGACGTCACCGGCGGAATCGCGACTGCTCGTCCCAGCGGAGTGAGAATCGCGCATCTCGGCGACGACGACCAGGCGCTCGGTGCCGGCCTGTTCGTCGGCCACGCCGAACGCGGCGACGCAACCACGGCGCACGCCGGCGACCGCACCGGCAATTTCCTCCACTTCGTGTGGATAAATATTGCGGCCGGCCTTGATGATGATGTCCTTCACGCGGCCGGTGATATAGAACTCGCCGCCGGCGCGGTAGGCGCGGTCACCGGTGTCCACCCAGCCATCGCCTTTTTGCAGCGCGGCCGTGGCCTGCGAATTGCGGAAATATCCGCGCGTGGCGCTGGGCCCGCGGAACCACAGGTTGCCTTCCGCGCGATCGGCGACGTCGCGGCCCTCGGCGTCCACCAGGCGAATTTCGTGGTGCGGAAGGGCGCGGCCCACGGAGACGAACTCCAGCGCGGAAGAATCATCTGCGGCGGGCTCGGCGCGGCCGTCGCGCTCGAAGACTGTGCGGTCAATGCGGTCCACGACGGGGCAACGCCCAACCGGCGGCATGGTCGCGGCGAGCGTGACTTCGGCCAGCCCGTACACCGGCAGCAGCGATTCCGGATGGAAGCCGTAGCGCGCAAAGCGTTCGATAAAGCGGTCGAGCGTGCGCGGGTGGATGGGCTCGGCGCCGTTGAGCAGGCAGCGCCAGGAGCTGAGGTCGAGGCCTTCGATATCGCGGTCGTCGATCTTGCGCACGCACAGCTCGAAGGCGAAATTGGGAGCGGCGGCAATTGTCGCGCGATGATGATGCACGGCCCACAGCCAGCGTTCCGGACGCGTCAGAAACGCGAGCGGCGACATGGCGGCCATGGGAATGCCCATCGCCAACGGAAGCAGCCAGCAGCCGATGAGTCCCATGTCGTGATAGAGCGGAAGCCACGTGGCCAGCGCGTCGGAGGAATCCAGCTCGAGCGCTTCGGCAATCCCGCGGATGTTGGCGAGCACATTGGCGTGCGTGAGCATCACGCCCTTGGGTTCGCCGGTGCTGCCCGAGGTGTACTGGAGAAACGCCAGGTCGCTGGGCCGCGCGGGATGCGGTTCGAAGCTGGCGGAGCCGTTCGAAGTCTCCGCAAGTTTCGCCGCGCTGAGCACGCCCTTCAGCGACGCCACGTGCGGCTGCAACATCCGCGCTACGGCTTCGGCCTGGCGGAAGGTGATGAGGAAACGCGCCTGCGCGCTGCTCAGGATGGCCGACTGGCGCGCGGCGTATTCTTCGATGCGGTCGGCGCGCATCGGCGGATAAATGGGCACGGCTACGCCGCCGGCCAGAATCACGCCTAAAAAGCTGAAGAAAAAATCCGCGGAGGTGGGCAGCATCAGCGCGACGCATTCGCCGGGTTGCAGACCGCGCGCGCGCAAGCCGTGCGCAATCGCGCCGGCCCGCTGAGCTAGCTCGCCGAAGGTGATGGTGCGAGTGCCGGCATCCTCTTCGCGCAGGAAAATGTGCTGGCGAGCGGCATCGGCCCGCCCGCGATGCAGGCAGACCTCCGTGAGCGTTTCCGCCTGCGCGAAGAGATTTTCACGGAAATCAGAGGCCGCAGCCGGAAACGGCACGCGCGGTTCGCTCGCGGAGTCTCGGCGGTCCGCAATTTCCGCCGGAGCGGCGCCGTTCTGCGCAGCGACCGCGTCCAGCAAATCGCCGAGCGTTTCGGCTTCGGCGGCGACGCGGTCCGGGAGCGTGATTTGAAAAGTTTTCGAGACGCGAAGCACAAGCTCGACGCGCTCGAGACTCCCGAGACCGAGGTCCCGCTCCAGATGCGCGGAGGGCTTGAACTCCGCGGCCACGCGATGAATGCCCAGCTCCGCGAGCAGGCCGGCGACGATGCCGGAGACTTGCTCCGCAATGGCGGCGCGATCGAGTTGGGTACCGGGGGCAGCCATGGGCCTGTGGCTTTAGCTGGGGGACCAGCGAAGAGATGAGGCTACCACAGAAATTAGAAGGCAGAAATCAGAACTAAGAACGGAACAAAAAGAGGATGGGAGGAAGGAGGAATGACAATTACGAAAGCCGATAGCGAAAACGCATCCTTTGTTGCACGCAAGATGTTCAGCGGGGCGAGCGGGCGGGGCCGTTTTTTGTGCGGGCGAGGTCGAGGAGGAGCTGGGCCGTGGCGTCGGCTGGATAGTCTTTCAGAATCGCTTCAAGGGTGCGAATCGCGTCGCTGGTCCGGCCGGCGGAAGCGTAGGCCAGCCCC
>DASYRO010000275.1:0-11952 GCA_036004385.1 Candidatus Acidiferrales bacterium | reverse complement strand
CCGTTTTCTTCGCGGAGGTCATGCCTTCCTTCTCCGCGTGGATTTCGTAATCCACGTTGGGATCGAGGCCGCTGAAGCTGTACTCACCCTTTTCCTTGACGATGCGCGTGGCCACCACCTGCGTCCTCGTATTTTTCAAGTACACCACGCCACCGGTCACCGCGGCTTCGTCCTTATCCAGCACCACGCCATGGACGGTGCGCAGTTGTGATTCGCGCTTGTCCTGAGCCGGCGCAGCCGACGGCCACAGCAGCGCTGCCAGCGCAGCCAGGAGAATGATGTTTCGCATCTTTGTCACAATTTGCCTCTCGCTTACGGCTTCTTTTCCGGCGTCGCCGGATTCATCCGAAAGACCAATTTCTCTTGCGTGCCCTTTTCTCCGTCCACTTTCTGCGACTGTTCCTCGTAGCCCTTCGCTCTCACGTGGACTTCATATTCGCCGCCCTGCGGCACCCGCAGGCCGAACTCGCCTTGCCGGTCGCTCACCGCTTCCCACCGCGGCTTGCGCTCTCCGGCTCGATTTACGCGAATAGCAGCGCCGGGGAGCGAGAATCCTCTTTCCGTGAAGACCATTCCGGAGATGACCACTTCCCGCTTACGCGGCGTCTTCTGCGAGCCCGCGGCGGGAGGCGCGCCGGCCGGCACGGCCAGGGTTGCCAGCAGCACGAGCACGGCTGCTGCTGGCCAGTATCTTGGATGTAGGCGGCCCGGCGCGGGATGCCGCGGCGTTGCGCGGTGTGTCCAGGCGCTCACTCCTCTTCATCCTCGACTTTTTCTTCCTCTTTCTCCGTTTCCTCTTTTTCCTCGCCAAACTCTTCTTCCGTTTCGTCCTTCTCTTCCTCGGCTTCCGTCTCGTCGGAGATTACATTCAGATGCACCGGGTTCACCTGCACCACTTCCAGCTCCACCTCGCATTCCGGGCAGCTCATGATCTCGCCTTCTTCCACTTCGTCTTCGTCCACGTCCAGCACCGCCGCGCATTCCGGACACTTGAGCACGTGGCACCTCCTCCCCGGTTCGATGATCCATCCACGTAGGCGTATTATATAACGCGGGTGTCAAGCATTTCCTAGCAGCCCGGGAGAAGCGTGGCAGGAAAGCGTGAATATCCGGATCGTCCGGTGGTCGGCGTTGGCGGCGTGGTCATCCACGACGGGTGCGCGCTGCTGATCCGCCGCGGCGGCGAGCCGCTCAAGGGCCAGTGGTCCATTCCCGGCGGGACGCTGGAGCTGGGCGAGACGCTGGAGGAAGGCGTGCGGCGCGAATTGCGCGAGGAAACCGCGCTGGAAGTGCGCGTCCTCGACTTGATCGAAATCTTCGAACGCATCGTGCCCGAACCCGCGCCGGCAGCCGCAACTGCGCAGGCCAAGCCCTCAGCGCCTCAATACCATTTTGTGATTGTGGATTATCTTTGCGAGATTGCGGCGGGCACGCCGCGCGCGGGCAGCGACGTCACCAACGTCGCGCTTGTCCGCGAAGAAGATTTATCTTCCTACGGCCTCACGCCCACGGCCACGCGCGTGATCCGCAAAGCCTTCGCTCTCGCCCGCGAGCGCATGCCAACCGTCCGTTGACATCTTTCCGGCCTGTAGGGGTGCAGCATGCTGCGCCCGCTCGTATGCGCGCCCTATCGATTGCTGGCTTCGTGCTTTTCTGCGTCCAGCGCGAAATAGACTTTCTTGTGCAATAAACTGTTCTCGTGCCCGATTAGCACCCAGTTGACCGGCAGCGGATCGGTGAGCCACAGCCGCAGATTTTTCGCATTGTCCGGCAAATCAAAGACAAACGTCGTCTCGTAAGTGTCGCCGGGGCGCAACGCTTGATCCAGCGGCACCATTTTTGCCGCCGGCACGTCCAGCGCCTTCAGTCCCTCCAGCGACGGAGCGTAGCTCTGCCCCGTATCATCGAGCACTCGAATCATGCGCAGGTTCGGATGCAACACGCCATTGCCGCGGTTCACCGACGTGGTCTCCGGGTCAAAAAATGTTCGCAGCGTCACCACGTAGAATGTCCCCGCGGAAGTGGCCTGCCTATCACCGCTGCCCAGAGTTTTGGCGGTCTGCACATTGGCCACGGAATACGCCAGATGGCAATCCACTTCGCAGAAGTATTTCCGCTCGCCGGCGCGAAGAACCGTTTCATGGCTCACCAGAGAGACCGCCAACACCATCGCACCGTACAGGCAGGAGATTGCGGCCAGCCCGATGAAAATTCTTCTTGCCGGCTCCCACCGCCGCGTGAGCAGCGCCGCAAACATCAGCACGGTTCCCACGAAGCCCACAAATCCTGTCAGCAAAAACATCAGTACGACGACGTGCGAGTAGTTCGGAACAAAAGCTTCCATGGCCGCCTCCAATCGCGACGGTTCTTGGCCCTCGCGTCTTCAAAATCGAACAGGTCCTTGGGTTTCAACCTTCAAACATTCCAACTTTCAAACCTTGCAACTTTTTTTCAGCCTGCCTTCTCTTCCGGTACCCGCCCGAATCGCCGCGCGCGCATGTGGTATTCGCGGATGGCTGCTTCCAGGTCCGCTGCGCCGAAGTCCGGCCACATCTTTTTGCTGAAGACCATTTCCGCGTAGGCGCATTCCCACAGCAGAAAATCGCTCAGGCGCTGCTCGCCGCCCGCGCGGATGAGCAGGTCCACGTCGGGAACATCTTCGCCGGCATGGCTGACGCGGCCGAGCATGCGACCGAAGGCCTCCTGTGAAATTTCCAGCGTGGTATAGAAACGCGTCGCCGCGCGCAGAATTTGTTCCCGCGAGGAATAGTCCAGGGCAATGCGCAATTGCATTGTCACGCCCTCCGCTGTGGCTTCTTCGACCGATTGGATAACCGCGCGCAGCAGCGACGGCAAGCGATCGCGCCGTCCGACCACGCGCAGACGGATGCCGCGCGTCACCCAGTGCGACGCCTGGTCCAGCATGACCTGGCGCACCACGCCAAAAAGCGCGTCCACTTCGCCCGGCGGTCGCTCCCAGTTGTCTCCGGAAAAGGCAAACAGCGTCAGCGTGCCTACGCCGAGGTTCGCCGCGGCGTCTACGATGCGCCGCACATTTTCGGCGCCGGCCTGGTGACCGGCGCGGCGTGGGCGTCCGCGTTGCAGCGCCCAGCGGCCGTTGCCGTCCGGGATGATGGCCACGTGGAGCGGGGCGGAGGGGCTGGAGGCAAAGGACATGTCCCGAGGATAGGTAAAGTCTGCGTGTATGTCAAGTACTTTTTGCCGTAAAGTACAGCGCTCGCTGCCGCGCCACCATCCTGGCCAGCGCTTCCCAGCCCCGCAATTGCGCCTTCTCCCGGGCGTCCAATCGTCCCATTCGCTCGCGGTGCTGCATGGCGCGGATTTTCCGGCGCGCTTCCCGCGGCAGGTTGACGACTCGATTTACGATCAGTCCGGTGGCCGTTTGTCTGTGGTGGGCTCGTTGCACCCGCACTTTCTTTTTCATTTGAATCTGAAATCCCTCGGCTTCGAGAATGCCCCGAATAGAACCCAGCACGGCGCGGCTGGTGGAATCGGTTCCGGCTCCTCCAAATTCTGCAAAAGAAAATGTCAGGTCGTCGGCGTAGCGAGTGTATCGCCCACCATGGATCGGCGCGACTTTACGCGACCCCGTGAACTCTCCGGTTCGCAAGTTCCTTGTCGCCACCGCCGTTTCCTGCGCTCGTTCGACGAGAGCTGCCAGCCTCGTATCCAGTTTCCGGCAAACCAGATTACTCAGCGCCGGCGAAGTCGGCGCTCCCTGCGGCAGGCGTTCCTGGTGACAGCAGATATTGGTCAGGATTCGCGACGCCTCGCGGCCCCACCCAACGGCGCGCCATAGCTTGTACACACGCTGGCTGCTGATGCTGGGGAAAAAATCCCGCAGATCGATGTTGATCACAACGCCCTGTCCGGCATGCGGCCGCGCGTTGTGAACAATTGAGCGCCCGCGCACGAAACCCGTTGCGGCGGGATGCACGGGGATCGGACGGATGAGTTTGCGCAGCACGCGGCGCTGCAACGCTTTCAAATCGTCGCTCGGCGCTTCAATTTCTCGCGAGCCGCCGCGGCGTTTGGGAATCGCAAACTGCGTGTAGAAGTAGCGGCTTGCGTCGGATCCTGCCGGCATTCCGCCCAGCCACTTGCGCAGCTCGTCCTCCGGATATTCAAGCCACTTTGCGAGTTCGGCGAGCGTCCGCCCGCCCTGAAAACGATCCTGGATGGCGTCGAAGAGTTTCACGACAATAACGGCCGCCCGGCGGCTTTGCCTCCGGTGCCGGATTCCGCAGGAATCCGCGCACCGCGCGTCCAACTTCCAAGCACGGCATCCGTGCCCGGCCGACGAAACATCGGCCTGAACCTTGCGGTTCCGCCAAAGCCGCCCGGCAGCCACTGGCGCGGAGTATAAGTTCACTCGCGTTGGGAATCAATACAGCGACGGCAAAAACGCCGGGACGTTTCACGTATTCCGGTAGCGGCCCAGCAGCCAGTTCCAGCGGATGGCCAACAGTTCCCAGAACATGCGCAAGCTATCCCGCAGCATGCGCACGCGCGTATCGGCGTCGTGCGCCCAGCGCACCGGCACTTCCACCGTGCGCAGCCCGTGCAGTTTGGCCAGGAAGAGAATTTCCGGGTCGAACCCGAAGCCCTCGATGCGCTGCTGCCGGAAGGCCGGCTTCATCCTTTCCACGACGAACGCTTTGAATCCGCACTGTGTATCCACAAACTTCAGACCGGTGACCAGTTGCACCATGCGGTTAAAAATAATTCCGGCCAGCTCCCGAAAACGAGATTCGTGCACGGCAATCAGGCGCCGGTCCACGGCCCGCGAACCGATGGCCACGTCGTACCGCCCGCCGCCCAGCACGCCGAGCAGTTTGTCCGCTTCTTCAATGGGCGCCGAAAGGTCCGCGTCCGTAAAAATCGCGATGCGCGCTCGAGCCTCCAGCATTCCGTGACGCACCGAAAAACCTTTTCCGCGATTTTCCCCGTTCTGCACCAGCCGCAACGTGGGGATTTGTTTCTGCCATTCGCGCACGAGTTCCGCGGTGCGGTCCGTAGAGCCGTCATCCACGACAATCACTTCGCCGTCCCACCCGCGTTTCTGCAGGTACGCGCGAATCAATTCCAGCGAACGCGGCAGCCGCCGTTCTTCGTTGTATGCCGGAATGACAATGGAAATCGCAGGCGTGGGAATATTCATTAGCGCTAGCCGGAATGCGCGCCCGGCCAGCCGTGGCGTCCGAGCAGCGGCACAAACCGGCAATAGTGCAGCGTTTCCGAAGTGATACGCCCTTCGGTTTTGCGGACCCGCAGAAGCTCCTGCTCGGCGGCTGAGCCGACGGGAATGACCATGCGCCCGCCTTCGGCGAGTTGCTCGACGAGCGGGGAGGGCACGTGCGGCGCAGCTGCGGTGACCATGATGGCATCGTACGGCGCGGCCGCAGGCCAGCCTAGCGTGCCGTCGCCGGAGTGCACCTGAACGTTGTCATAACCGAGCCGCACGAGCCGCGCCTGGGCCACGGCCGCCAGGCTTGCCAGATTTTCCACGCTGTACACTTCGCGCGCCAGCACCGCCAGCACGGCCGCCTGGTAGCCCGAGCCGGTGCCGATTTCCAGCACGCGCTCGTGGCCCTGGAGTTCAAGCGCCTGTGTCATCGCCGCCACCATGAACGGCTGTGAAATGGTCTGCCCCTCACCGATGGGCAATGGCTGGTCAGCATAGGCTCCGGGGACGAAATCTTCGGGGACAAATTCGTGGCGGGGGACGCGCAGCATAGCGTCCAGCACGCGCGGGTCGCGCACGCCGCGGTCGCGGATCTGTTCCTCCACCATCTCGCGGCGCTGCTCGGCTAATTCTCGCGTTGAGATTCCGCTGGACATTCGGTTGCGCGGCAGGGCCTGCCGAAATTATAGCACCCGCTCAAGCCGCTCCCCCGGCGGCGCTGGGGACAGCCTGCTGGTGGCGCTCCCATGCGCGCGTGGCCAGGATTTCTTCGATCTGCGCCAGCGCGAAGTCGATTTCCTCGTCGAGATTGTAGAAGTGCGGAGAAAGACGGATGCCGGCCTTGGGGCGGAAGTCCACGAGAATATCGCGCGCGAGCAATTCACGCGTGACTTCCGCGGCGTGCGGGCAGTCCACGGAGACTGTGCCGCCGCGCTCGGCGGGATCGCCCGGCGAATTGACGCGCCAGCCGTGCGCCTGCGCTCCGTGGATCAAGCGCGCCGTCTGCCGCATGGAATTTTCGCGGATGCGCTCGACTCCGATCTGCGCAATGATTTCCAAACCCGGCTGGCACGCGTACAGCGCGGGCACTTGCGTCGTGCCGGTCAGGAAGCGGAAGGCATCGTCGCGGCGCTCAATCGGCCCGGGCTCGAATCCGAACGGCCTGCGATGCGCGAACCATCCGGTCACGCCCGGCTCGAGTTTTTCGCGCAAGTCCGGCCGCACGTAAAGATAGGCCACGCCCGGCCCGCCGCACAGCCACTTGAGCACTCCGCCGACGGCAAAATCCACGTTTAACGCGCGGACGTCCACGGGCACCGTGCCCGTGGCCTGAAAAACATCCAATATCACGTGAGCGCCGACGCGATGCGCCCGCTCGATGATGGCCCGCGCGTCCACAATCGTTGCGCTGCGGAACAACACGTAAGAAATCGGCACCAGCAGCGTCTGCTCGTCAATCGCCGCCAGAAATTTTCCCATGGGCACGCGCAGCCCGTCTTCACTGGGAATCAGTTCGACGCGCGCTCCGCGCCGCTGCTGCTCAAAATAAAAATATTGGACGGAGGGAAATTCCAAATCCACCGTCACCACTTTGTTTCGCGGGCCGCGAAAATCGAAACACGAGGCAATCACCGCCTGGGTGAGTGTCACGTTCTGGTGCACGGAAACGTCGCCCGGCCCCGCGCCGATGAGCGCGCCAATGCTGTCGCCGACCGTGCCCGCCATCTCCCACCAGCTTTCTTCCCAGGCACGCACGCCGCGTGTGGCCCACGATTCCGCGTAGTCCTGCATGCGCTCAAAGACGCGCCGCGGCATGGCCCCCAGCGAGTTGCTGATCAGGTAGGTGGTCTTCTCGAGGATGGGAAATTCTTCCCGCCATTTCAACAGATCCATCATGCTCGCCCCTCAGTCCTGCTTCCGCTGCGACTCGGAAACCCAAACGTTAACACAGGTGCGATTCACGGGCCATGCGGAGTGTATAATGCGAATTCGAGGTGCCGCATGGCTGCCCGTCACATTCTGAGCGAGTACGTCGCACAGGCAATGGCTCAGGCGCAATACGACAAGCTCGAAGACGGCACGTTTTCGGCCCACATCCCGCCCTGCGAAGGAGTCGTAACGTTTGCTGCCAGTCTGCGCGAATGCGAAGACGAATTGCGGTCCACTCTTGAAGACTGGATTCTCGTGGGCCTGAAGTTGGCACATCCCCTGCCGATGATTTGACCTCGCCAGTTGATGAACTCCATACGCCGACAGTTCCGCAGCGTGCTGCTGATCTTTTTGCTTCCGGCTGGTGTCGCAATTCTTGCGCTCGCGGCACAGCAGCCCGCGCCGCCGATGCAGCCGCAAAAAGAGCCGGACATCGTGCTGCCCACCGGGCACAAGGGCGACGTGCTCGCCATCGCCTTCAGTCCCGACGGGCGCTGGCTGGCTACCGGCAGCGGCGACAAGACCATCAAGCTGTGGGACGTTTCATCGTGGAAAGAAGTCCGTACGCTCACTGGCCACAAAGACGAAGTCCACACCGTCGCATTCAGCCCTGACAGCCGCACGCTGGCTTCCGGCGGCTGGGATCAAAAAATTGTTTTCTGGGATGTGGCCACGGGCGCGGAGGTGCGCTCCACCGGCGGGCGTAGTGGATGGATCGAAGCGCTGGCCTACAGTCCGAACCGTCGCCTGCTCGTTTCCGGCAGCGGTGACGGCACCGTACGTCTGTGGGACACGCGCACGGGCAAGAACGATCGCACCATCAACGCTCCCGGCGCCGCCGGCCACAAGGCGCGCACGGTGAAAGCGCTGGCCTTCAGTCCGGATAGTCACTGGGTAGCCTACGGCAACGCTGATCCCAAGGTTGAACTCTGGGGCCGGCAGATGCACACGTTGCTCGGCCACCAGGGCGCGATTCTTGCCGTTGCCTTCAGCCCGGACCGCATGCTCGTCGCCTCGGGCAGCGGCGACGCGACGGCCATGTTGTTTGATTTTGACAAAGGCACGGCGGTCAAGACTTTGTTCGGCCACGCTAAGGGTGTCACCGCTGTGCTCTTCACGCCGGACAGTAAATATCTCATCACCGGCAGCGCCGACCTCACTGTGCGGGTGTGGGACGTCACCTCCGGTAACGAGGTGTGGCAGCTTCCGCAGCACGGCCCGGTCACCGACCTCGCCCTCAGCCCCGACGGCCACTGGCTCGCCGTGCTCTGTGCCGCCGACCGTTCCGTCTTCCTTTGGTCGCTTACCGCCGAGAGCAAATGAACACTCTTGCTCAGCCTCGTCCGCAGCAAACAAAATCCTAACGTCAGCCCGGCAAAAACCGCCGAGCGGGACGTGAGCTACCGCCACTCACTTAAAGCGTTTTTTGAATTTGATGTCCAGGCCGAAGGTGCCGTTGTAGTCGCGCAGGGCGATGATGGAGAGACCCTTGTTGACGTTGTATTCCACCTGGATGATTTGCTGCTGCGTGGAAGTGACGTTGGTGATGTAGGTGATGGTCAAGTCGCGGGCCACCTGCTGCTCGATGGTGATGCGAGCGGAGGCATTCTGGTCGGTGCCCGTACCGCCGAGGAACGGGTCCACGCGGAAGCGGCTGACCCCGAACAATTTTTCAATGCGCCCGCCCACCTGGCTGGAGATGGCCTCCGAGAGCAACGTGGACGCGCCCGTTTCCGGCGATTGCACGCGCGTGGCGGAGCGCAATTCGCTTTCTTCGCCGGTCCGGCCCAGCGCCAGCAGCGCGATGATGTCCGACGCCGGCAGCGGCGGGTCCGAGCGGTAGCCGAGCGAAGGATGGCTGGCCGGGCCGGTAAAGTTCAGCGTGATTTCGTACTGCCGGATGGTGGTCGTGGCCTCGACGTTCAACACCGGGTCCACGCGGAAGGGGTTGGCAAAGTTGACGTCGCCGCGCGTCAAGCGGTAGCGGTTCCCGCGGAACATCATCTCGCCGCTCAGCAGGTGAATGTGGCCGAGAAAAATGGGATGTTCCCATGTGCCGCGCAAACGCAAGCTCGCTTCGCTTTCCACGCGCGCGCCCTGCCATTCCAGCCGCGCATCCTGCGTGGACGCCGCTTCCACTTCGAATTGCAGATTGCGCAGGTATGGAGAGGTCGTCGCCGGGCCGCGCACGCCTTCGCGCGAAGCCACCATCAACGCCGCCAGGTCGAAGCCCTCCGCCAGCAGCAAGCGCTCCACCAGCACGCGACCGGAAAGCATGCCGGCGTAGCGCGTGCCGGTAAAATGCAGCGTGCCGTTGGTTAGCCAGCTCATCCCTTCCGGATAGCGCACGCGCACGTGGCTGGCCTGCAATGCCAAGTCGTAGCGGACGGCGTCGAAGCCTTCGCCATACGTCAGCGTGCCGCTCAGCACCACTCGGCCACCGCCGGCTTCTCCGGTCATGTTCTCAAACACCAGGCGGCTGCTGTCGAACACGAGATCTCCGCGCAGGTTGCTCAATCCCGCCGGAAAATCTCCGTAGTGCGCCGCGGCGTCGTCCACATGCAGGCCGCCGTTGATCCGCGGCTTCGCCAGCGTGCCTTCCATGGACGCATTCACCGTCGCCCCGCCGCGCGCTTCCAGATCCGGCAGGAACCCGCCGAGCAGTTGCAAATTGACCTTGCCGAGCAGGCGCATGTTCATGGGCCGCGCGCCCGTGAAGCGCACAAAACCCGTCAGCGTGAAATCCGTATCGGGACCGCGGATGTGCGCCTGCTCGACGCGCACTTCTTCGCTGCGATACGTCAGCCGAATGGGGCCGTCGTTTTCAAGCTTCAGGTACTCATAGTCAAAGTGCAGCGACGAAATGTCCACATCCATGGCGATGGTTTCCGGTTTTTTCATCAGCCCGCTGATTTGGAAGCGGCCGTCCGCGACGCTGTGGCCGGTCAGTTCCTTCAGGCGCAAGGCGGACTTGATGAATACGTCCAGGTCGAACTGCTGCAAAGTGACGTCGCCCTTCAGCGGGTAGTCGCCGCCAAGAGTCATTTCCAGCTTGGCGCTCAGCTTTCCGGACGGCTTGGAGGGCTCGTGCGGCCGGATGAGTGATTCCAGTTCTGCCTGCGCGCGGCGTCCATCGGAATGAAGTTGCGCGGTGAAGTTGCCCATCACTTCGTCGCCCACCCGGAAATCTTCCAACCGCAGCGTGCCGTCGGAAACGGGCGCCGTCACCGGGCCGTGTCCTTTCAGGTCGAAGTTCACCGTGCCGCCCAGCGGGAACCGCGCCGATTGCACGCGCTCGATTTTTTCCAGCGCGATGGACGAACCGTGCACATCGAATTCCACCGTCGCCGGCCGGCCGGGTGTTTCCATGCGATAGAGGAATTCTCCCTTCACCCGCGACGTGCCGAGTTGGATTTCCGCGCCGGCAATGCGCACTTCATCCTTGCGCAGGGAGAAGCGCCCGCTGCCGCGCTCCGCGCGGAAGCCCCATCCTTCCAATTGTTCGAGCTGGAAGGGCCCCGTCAGCTCGGGGTCGCTGCGCGTTCCCCGGCCCTGAAAATTCCCGCTGAGCAGCGCGCGCGGGGCATAATGCCATCCGAAAAGCGCCTGCAGATCATCCGTGGGTGTCTGCCGGGCGCTCACCTGCATTTGCCACTGGCTTTCCGGCCGGTAGCTCCAGTCGTCCAGTTCGAGCCACAAATTCATGTCCACCGACGAACGCCCGCGCCGCAGGTACATGCGCGTGAGCCGCAATTCTTCCGGCGAATAGCGCACGTCACCTTCGACGGCGTCCCAGTAGAGCGTGTCGTACTGCGCTTCGAATCCGCGCACGTGGCCCACAAAAGTGGGCCCGCCGAGCCGGCCGACCATGCGCCCAACCCACGTGGCACGGCCGCCGATGCGTCGCGGCTCTTCGTTTTCGCCGCGCAGGCGGTTGATGAAGTCATTCCAGGGCAGAAGGTCGCGCGTATCGAGATTGACGACGAGATCGGAATCCTTGTCGGCGAGCCGCCCATCGAGTTGCAGGCGGCTGGTGGGAGTGACGATTTCACTTTGCCGCAGCACCGCCGCTTTCTTATCCAGCGAATAATCAAAATCGAGGCGAGCGGTCACCGGGATGTCGCCCGGCCGGGCCTGCGTCGGCGTCGTCCACTGCGTGACGCCGCGCGCGGCGAAATGCTTGAAGTCGTGGTCCCACGTGGTCACGCTATCCACGACGACGGTGCCGTTCCAGTGCAGCGTATTCACGGGAAAACTGTGGTTATTGACGGCGGCGAGCAGCGCGGCCAGATTGACGCCCTGCGCGCGCGAATCCACGCGGAACTTTACGCCGTCAAAATCCAGGGTCATGCGCCCGGCCAGCACGCCGCCCAGCGCGTGTGCTTGCAGGTCCGGCACTTCCAACCGGCGTTTCGCCACGCGATAGCTGCCGCGGCAGGTGATGCCTTGCTCGTGGTACCAGTCGTACGGCAAATCAATTTCGCGCGCCGCGTAGCTGCCCTTCAAGTTCAGCTCGCCCCGCCGGTTGTTTCCTTCGCCGGTGAAATTCACGATGCCGCGCGGCGAATGCGGTTTGCGCAGGATCGTGCGCAGGTCGTCCAGCGAAAGTGTGCCCTTGTAGTGAAATGTCCACTCCGGCTTGGCGTAGCTGGCCAGACGCGCGCCGGCCTGCAAATCGGAATGCGGCAGCTTCCACGAGAATTCGGTCACTTCCATGCCGTCGCGGCCCAGCGTGAATTTCACGCGCCAGTCCGATTGGAACGGCAGATACCGCCGCGCCGCCAGCTTCATCTTCTGCCAGCTTGCGGTGCCTTCGT
>DASYRO010000274.1:0-9613 GCA_036004385.1 Candidatus Acidiferrales bacterium | reverse complement strand
GCGCACCGCAAGCACATCGGCGCTGCGGACCTCGACACGCGCGCGGAAAAATTGCTCGCGGCGTCGGTCAAGCTCGCTCTCGATGCCCGCGACGTCGTCAAGCCCAAGCAGCCCTGCGCCATCGCCGCCGCCGTGACCACGCTGGAGTGGTGCTTCCGCCCGGACCTCGCGCCGGACGACCGCCAGGCGCGCAAGGAATACACGGAAATCTTTCAGACGGTGAAAGACGCCGGAGCGGATCTGGTCCTGCTGGAAACGGTGAACAGCATCGGCGAGGCGCGCACTGCGCTGGAAGTGGCCAAGGGCCTCGGCCTGCCCTGCTGGATCAGCTTCGTGCCCACGGAGGAAGGAAAACTCTTTACCGGAGAAACGATGAAGGACGCCGCCGTGGCCATGGAGCGCGGAGGCGCGGACGCCGTCCTGCTGAACTGCGCACCGCCGGACGACATCACCGCGGGACTGCGGCAGCTTGCGTCGCACGCCCACGTGCCCGTCGGAACCTACGCGCACATCGGGCGTTTCGATCCGCCGGAGTGGCTCTTCACGGATGAATATCCGCCGGCAAAATACCGCGCGGAATCCAAAAACTGGAAAGTGATGGGCGCCAGCATCCTGGGCGGATGCTGTGGAACGACTCCAGAGCACATCGCCGCGCTCGGCGCGCTGCGTTAATCAGTGACCCCAGCGGCGAGTCGCGGCCGGCTCCTGCAAGTGCTGGGCGTGGCCTTCGGGCTCGCCATTTCCATCGGCAATACGATCGCTGCGGGCATCGTGCGCACGCCCGGCGAAATCGCCACCTACCTCCCGACACCCTGGCTATTCATTTCCGTCTGGCTCGTCGGCGGCCTCTACGCCATCCTCGGCTCCAACTCCATCGCCGAACTGGGTACGGCCATTCCGGAGTCCGGCGGGCAATACGTATTCGCCAAACGCGCCATCGGGCCGTACGCGGGGTTCATCGTCGGATGGAGCGATTGGATGTCCACCTGCGGCACGAACGCCGCGGTTTCCATCGTCATCGGCGAATACTCGAGCCAACTGCTGGCCAGATTTCTTCCCGGTGAACAAAAACAGTGGGAAGTGCCCATTGCGACGCTCATCGTGCTGGCGTTTGCCGTGCTGAACTGGCGCGGCATACGTCGCGGCAGCGCGGCGCAGAATTTTACCAGCCTGCTGAAGGCGCTGATTTTTCTGGTGATTGTCGCGGCGTGCTTCATCTTCGGCAGCCGCCACACAGTGATTGCCGGTGCTGCCGGAGCGGCGGCGCCCGCGGGCAAAGCGCTGTTCATTGCGTTTGTGCTTGCGCTGCAATCGGTGATGTACACCTACGACGGCTGGACCGGGCCGATTTACTTTTCGGAAGAAGTGAAGAACCCGGGGAAAAATATTCCGCGTGCGATGTTCGGCGGGGCGCTGGGCATCATCGGGATTTATGTCTTCTTCAATCTCGCGTTGCTCTACATCCTGCCGATGTCGAAAATCCAGGGCGAGAATTTCGCGATGGGCGCCGCGGCCAGCGCCATCTTCGGCCCCGTCGGCGATACGATTGCCCGCTCGCTGATGGTGCTGGCGCTGCTCTCCGGCATCAACGCCTACGTGCTGATGACCTCGCGCGTGCTCTTCGCCATGAGCCGCGATGGATTGTTTTCTCACCGCGCCGAAGTCGTGAATGAAGGAGGGACGCCCACGCTCGCGCTCGCGTTGAGCACGGCCGTGGCACTGGCCTTCCTGTGGAGCGGCACGTTCACGCAGGTCATCAACATCTGCGCGTTTTTCTTCGTCGCCAACTACACGATTTCATTTACGTCCGTGTTCGTGTTGCGGCATCGCGAGCCCAATCTGCCGCGGCCCTTCCGGGCGTGGGGACATCCGTGGACTACCGGCCTCGTGCTGCTCGGCTCGGTGGCGTATTTGAGCGGCGTGGTCCTGAGCGACAAAAAGACCAGCACAATCTCCATCGTTTTGCTGGCGTTGAGTTATCCGGCGTTCCGCTTGATGAGGTTGCCACGGAAATAGCGCCAGAGACGACCCGGGCGCAGCATGCTGCGCCCCTACACTTCTCATCAAGTCTCAAAACACAAAGGGCGGGGAATCTTCCCCGCCCTAGTGTTGCATTTCCCTGAATCCGGATTCCTAAATCCTGTCCCCTAGCTCACTTTCTCCGCCACGGTTTTGGCCTGCAGGAAAAGCATCACGTACTCTTTCCCGCCGGTCTTGGAGTCTGTGCCGGACATGTTGAAGCCGCCGAAGGGATGCGCGCCGACCATCGCGCCGGTGCACTTGCGGTTGAAGTAGAGATTCCCGACGTGGAATTCCGCCGCGGCACGTTCCAGTTTTTTCGGATTCTTCGAGTACACGCCGCCGGTGAGGCCGAATTCGGTGTCGTTGGCAATTTCCAGCGCGTGGTCGAAGTCGCGCGCCTTGGTCACCGCCAGCACCGGCCCGAAAATCTCTTCCTGTTCGAGCTTGGACTTCGCCGGGATATCCGCGAACACCGTGGGCTCGAGGAAAAAGCCGTCGCCCGGCACGCGATTGCCGCCGACGAGCAGCCTGCCGTCCTTCTTGCCGTGCTCGATATATTTCAGAATGTCTTCCATGGAGCGCTTGTTGATCACCGGGCCCATGAAATTGTTGGGGTCTTCAGCCGGACCGACCTTGATTTTTTCCACGCGCGCCTTCAGCTTGTCGAGGAAGGCGTTGTAGATTTTCTCGGTGACAATCGCGCGGGAGCACGCTGAGCACTTCTGCCCCTGGTAGCCAAAGGCCGAAAGCGTGACGCCCTCGACCGCGGCTTCGAGATCGGCTTCGTCGTCCACGATAATGGCGTCCTTGCCGCCCATTTCCAGCACCGTGCGTTTAATCCAAATCTGGCCGGGCTGCGTTTTCGAGGCCTGCTCCTGAATGTGCAGGCCCGCTTCCTTCGAGCCGGTGAAGCCGACGAAGCGCGTCTTGGCGTGCGCGACGAGCGTGTCGCCGACGGTTGCGCCCGGGCCCGGGCAGAATTGAATCACGTCTTTCGGCAGGCCGGCTTCCCATAGCGCTTCCAGGAATTTGTAGGCGATGGTGGGCGAATCGCTCGAGGGCTTCAGCACGGCGGTGTTGCCGGTGACTACGGAGGCGACCACGATGCCCGCCATGATGGCGCACGGGAAATTCCACGGCGGAATCACCACACCGACGCCGAGCGGAATGTATACCAAGTAGTTTTTTTCGCCCTTCATCGGGTGCAGCGGCTGCGGCTGGGCCACGCGCAAGTTTTCGCGGGCGTAGAATTCGAGGAAGTCAATCGTCTCCGCAATATCCGCGTCGGCTTCCGGCCACGTCTTGCCCACTTCGTAGCTCACCCAGGCGTTGTACTCGAACTTGCGCTGGCGGAGGATGTCCGCCGCGCGAAACATGATTTCGCTGCGCTCCGCGGCGGGCACGCGCTGCCACGTCTGGAAGCGCTGGTGCGCGGCTTCCACGGCGCGATTGGCGATCTCCAAATTCGCTTTGTGGAAAATGCCCACGACTTCATCGGGCTTGGACGGGTTCGTGGACTTGAAAAAATCGCCCGTCTCCACCTTCTGCCCGCCAATCCATAACGGATACGTCGTGTTGAACTGCGATTTCACTTTCGCCAGCGCAGCTTGCATCGCGGAACGGTTTTGCGCATTGGAAAAATCGGTGAACGGCTCGTTGGTGAATTCGCCGCGTGCTACGGTCACTTCAGCGGTTGCCATGGGGTTGCTCTCCTCCGGACGGGGTCGCGGGATGAAACTCAACAGTACATTCTACTTTGGCTTCGGAATTCCGACAAGACGAGCACGGATGTAGCGGCAACCTGCGCGGTGTTCGTGCAGGTTGCCATCCGAGCATTGTGCTCACCCGCACTGAACCCCGGGCGGGTGAGCGATTCGTGACGCCCCATCAGGGGCATTTGTCATTCCGAGGAGTCCCGACGAGTCGGGACGACGAGGAATCTGCTGTTGAGCGCATCTTGAAAAGCAGATCCATCGTCCCGATATGTTCCATCGGGACTCGGGATGACAACGAAGAAGGACACGTAGAGAACTCGTTAGGTCGCTGCGTTGGCAAAGGCTTCGTCCTGCCTGCGCACGATGCGGATGACGCGATTCAGACCGGACGTGGCCAGCAGCTTGCCCACGATGTCGTTGCTGACAATCACGAACTCGATTTCGTGGGCCATGGAGTACTTCAAAATGGCGGCGATGGTGCCCATGCCTACCGAGTCCATGTAGCGGATGCCGCCGAGGTCCAGCACAACTTTGCGTTCCGGCGCCGCCTTAATCTGCTCGACAATGCGGTCCATCAATCCATGGTTGACCAGAGAAAAGCCGCCGCGGCACTGGAAGATGAGCACACCATCCCGCGTAATTTTCTCGTAGCGCAGACTGTAATCGGGAGCTTCGAAATCGGGTTCCATGGGGAGACCCCTTCCGGCTTCAATCGGGCTGGTCATTCCAAGTTAGAGAAGGATGGAAAGAAAGTCAATGGGCGCGCGCTGTTGGTTGCCAACTCAGCGCTTGAGGTCCTTGGCGATTTCGCGGGCGGCGTTCGCCCCGGCTTGTCCGGTCAAGCCGGTGCCGGGATGCGCGCCGTTGCCGCAGATGTAGAGTCCGCCAATCGGCGTGCGATACCGCGCCCAGCCCAGCAGCGGGCGCATGGTGAAAAGCTGGTCGAGCGCGAGTTCGCCGTGGAAGATGTGCCCGCCGGTCAGGCCGTAATGCTCTTCAAGGTCCGCCGGCGTGATCACTTGCCGATGCAAAATCATGCCCGGCAGCATTGGCGCGTAGGCGGCGAGAGTTTTCACCACGGCGTCGCCCAGCGCGGCGCGCTGTCCGTTCCAATCGCCATCGCGCAACTTGTACGGCGCGAATTGCGCGTAGATGGACATCACATGCTTGCCCGCGGGCGCAAGCGATGGATCCGATATGGAAGGAATCGTGGCTTCGAGCACGGGATGCTCGGAGAATTGGCCGTATTTCGATGCGTCGAACGCGCGTTCCAGGTAATCAGTTTCCGGGCCGATGTGGATGCGCCCAGCGAGCGCCGCGGCGCTGCCTTTTTCGCCACCGAGCGCGGTGAATGGCGGCACGCTATCGAGCGCAAGATTGATTTTGGCGACGTTGCCCGCGCACCGGTAATTCTGCATCTTCACCACGAAATCCGGCCCGAGATGCACCGGGTCCACCAGCTTCAGAAACGTGCGGCGCGGATCGGCGTTGGAAACCACCGCCTTCGCGGGAATTTCTTCCCCACTGGCCAGCGCGACGCCCGAAACTCTTCCGTCCTTCACCAGAATTTGCGCGACGTCCGCGCCCGTGCGAATTTCCGCGCCGGCGGCAGTGGCCGCGGCAGCCATGGCCTGCGTCATCGCGCCCATGCCGCCGCGCGGAAATGCACCCGTGCCGCTGGGATTTCCGTCCGCGGGCGCGCGCAGCAACATCACTGCCGTGGAGCCCGCCGACCACGGACCCATCGCCGCGCCAAAAATTCCGCGCGCAGCGACCACGGCACGCAGCAATTCCGTCTCAAACCATTCCGCGGCAAAATCGGCAATGGCCATCGGCCCCCATCGCAGCACGCGAAACATATCGTCGCGGCCGAGCCTGCGAAATTGGCGGCCCGTCATCAAGAGGTGCATCAGTTCACCGGTCGTGGGATTGTCAATGTCCGGCGGAGTCATGGTCATCAGTCGGTCGAGCAGCGCAACGATGCGCGCGAGCGTTTTTTGCAGATGCGGATATTTCGCCGCGTCCTTCTTCGAAAACTGCAGGATGTTCGCGGCCGAGGTCGCGGTGTCGCCGTAAAGTTGCAGCGCGCGGCCGTCGGGCGCGGGCGCGAAGAGTCGCGGTTCCGGCTCCAGCATGATCAGCCCGTGCTTCTTGAGCTTCAAGTCCCGCGCAATTTCCGGACGAATCGGCCCGCTGCCGTGAGCGAGTGTGGAACCGTGGAATCCGGGAAAGAATTCTTCGGTGACGGCGCAGCCCCCGGCCACGGCGCGGCGCTCCAGCACGAGCGGCTTCAGCCCGGCCTTAGCGAGATAGAAGGCGGCCACCAGCCCGTTATGACCGCCGCCGACTATCACGACATCGCGCGCGGCGGCCATGGCTACTTGCCTCCTTTGGTTTCTTCGAGAATCTTCAGCGCGGCCAGCCGCCCCGGCGCGCCCATGATGCCCCCGCCGGGGTGTGTCGCGGAGCCGCACATGTACAGATTTTTGATCGGCGTGTTGTAGCGCGCCCAGCCGGGCACCGGGCGCAGGAAGAAAAGTTGTTCGAGAGAAAGTTCGCCCTGAAAAATATTTCCTTCGGTGAGTCCAAATTCACGCTCGAGGTCGAGCGGCGTGAGCACCTGGCGATTCAAAATAATGTTTTTCAGATTCGGCGCGTATTCGGAAATCGTGTCGATTACCGTGTCGCCAAAGCTCTCGCGCTGATCGTCCCACGTGCCCTCGGCGAGCTTGTAGGGCGCGTACTGTACGAAGCAGCTCATCACATGCTTGCCCGGCGGCGCGACGCTCGGGTCGGTCAGGCTGGGGATTACGATATCAACATACGGCCGGCGCGAGTGGTGGCCATACTTGGCGTCGTCGTATGCGCGCTCCATGTAGTCCACGCTGGGCGAAATGGAAATCGCGCCGCGCAGATGCGCGCCCGGCCCCGGCATGCACTTGAAATCCGGCAGCGCATCGAGCGCAAGATTTACCTTGCCGGACGAGCCGCGGAACTTGTAGCGCTTCACTTCCTCGATGAATTCATCATCCAGATGCCCGCGTTCGATGAATTTGAGAAACGTCAGGTTGGGATCCACGCTCGAAGAAATCACGCTGGCGGAAATCTCGTCGCCATTGGCCAGCACGACGCCGCAGGCCACGCCACGCTTCACTTTGATTTGCGCGACCGGAGCTTCCTTGCGGATTTCCACGCCAGCTTCGCGCGCGGCGTCGCCGATGGCGTTGGAAAGAGCGCCGGTGCCGCCGCGGCAGAGTCCCCAGGCGCGAAACGCGCCGTCAATTTCTCCCATGTAGTGGTGCAGCAGCACGTAGGCCGTGCCCGGCGAGCGCACGCCGAGAAACGTGCCAATGATTCCACTGGCGGACATTGTGGCCTTGAGCACGTCCGTCTCGAACCAGCCGTCGAGAAAGTCCGCCGCGCTCATGGTCATCAACTGCACCTGGTTGTACTTGTCCTGGTAAGGAAGCGCCTGAAACCGTTTGCCGATGAACAGCAGCTTCATCAGGTCTTTGGGATTAAGCGTGGTGGGGTCCGGCGGAGTCATGGCCAGGATGGGCTTTACGAACTTGCACATCTCCAGCATGGACTTGCCGAATTCTTCGTAGGCTTCGGCGTCCAGGCGCGAGTGGCGGCGGATTTCGCGCTGCGATTTGGCGTGGTCGTTCATACGCCACAGATAATCGCCGCTGGGCATGGGCGTGAAGGTGCCGTCCAGCGGAAGGATTTCCAGGCCGTGACGCGGCAGCTCCAGTTCGCGGATGATTTCCGGACGCAGCAGGGAGACAACGTAGGAGCAGACGGAAAATTTGAAGCCGGGGAAAATTTCTTCGGTGACTGCGGCGCCGCCGAGCACGTGGCGGCGTTCGAGAACGAGAACTTTCTTGCCGGCGCGGGCCAGATACGCCGCGTTCACCAGACCGTTGTGACCGCCTCCAATGACAATCACATCGTAATCAGCGCTCATGAATGTGGAACCCCTCGGGCGGCCCGCCATTCTACTTTGAGTGCCTCGCGTGAACAAGCGCGCGAGTCACATCGTCGCTACTATCCCTCAGGACTTCTTGCTACAATTGGATAGCTGAAGAGGAGGAATTCCGTTGCCCAAGACACGTTCACTTGAAATCGAAGAGAAGGCTGAGAAGCTAGTGGACCTTCTGTTGGGAAGTCTCGATGGGCTGCCTCGCGAGGAACGGGCAAGGCGGCTCGGTGCGTTCAAACGGGCTGCGCTCAAGTCTTTGGGGTCGCACGCCAGATCTTCAAAGCGCGTTGAAACTCGGGCGAATCGTCGCTCCATCCGTAAGCGCGCATAGCCTGCATAAATCCTTGTTCGTCTCCTGCCTTTAGTAATTCTCTTAGAATTTTCCGAAGTTCGTCTCGCTCGCGGCGGGCATCAATGTCAATTGGGCGTCGCCCGCGGCTCTGCTCGGCCTTCATCACTTCTCGGATATCGTCGTCTTCAGGCATGAACAATTCAGACTCGTTTTGTCTTCGGCGGCGCATTATGGTTGAACTGATCCCTTAGACGTCAAGCGTTTTCTGTTTGACGGTGAAAGTTTGAACTCCATGAAGCGGTCTCCTATAATCGGTCGCGCAAGATGCCGGAGCTGTGGAGGCCGCTGTGCCCATTGGGTCTGCATTCCATGAACGAACTTTGCCGTTGTGCGAGAGCCTGAACTACCGCGAGTGGTCGGGCTACTACACGGTCAGCGTCTACGAGATGACGCATGAGCACGAATACAACGCCATCCGCAACGCCGCGGCGCTCATCGACGTATCCCCACTTTTCAAATACATGATTACCGGAAAGGACGCGACGAAGTTCGTCAACCGCGTCATCGCCCGCGACATCAACAAAGTAAAACCCGGACAGGTTATCTACTGTTGCTGGTGCGATGAGCAAGGCAAAGTGATTGACGACGGCACGATTACGCGCCTGGCCGAAAATCAGTACCGCTGGACGGCCGCCGACCCCAACCTGCGCTGGTTCCGTCAAAACGCTCTGGGCATGGACGTCTCCATCGAAGACATTTCCGAATCCACGGCGGCGCTCGCGCTGCAAGGGCCCACGTCCGGGCGCCTGCTGAAGCAGGTTACCGACGCGAACATCGCCAACCTGAAATATTTCCGCATGACGCACGGAAAAATTGCCGGCGTAGAAGTGGACATTTCGCGCACGGGCTACACCGGCGACCTCGGCTACGAAATCTGGATGCCGTGGAACGAGGCGACGAAAATCTGGGACGCGCTCGTCGCCGCCGGGCAGCAATTCGATATCCACGCCGCCGGCATGCTCGCGCTGGATATTGCGCGCATCGAGGCCGGGCTGCTGCTCATTGAAGTGGATTACACCAGCAGCAAAAAAGCGCTGATTCCATCGCAAAAGTATTCGCCATACGAAATCAGCTTCGGGAGGCTGGTGCATCTGGAAAAAGAAAATTTCATCGGCCGCGCCGCGCTCGTCGAAGAACAAAAACGCGGCGGGCCGGAGCGGGAATTCGTCGGGCTGGAGATTGATTGGCCGGAAGTGGAAAAACTGTACGAAGCGCAGGGGCTCGCGCCGACCGCGCCGAGCACGGCCTCGCGCGTGCATGTGCCGCTCTATCGCGGCGGCGTGCAGGTGGGCCGCGTCACGTCCACGACGTGGTCGCCGCTATTGAAAAAAATGATTGCGCTGGCCAGCGTCCCGCGCCAGCACGCCAAGGTCGGCACAAAATTGCAGATGGAATACACCATCGAGGCGGTGCGCCACCGCGTCGGCGCCAGCATCGTCCCGCTGCCGTTTTTCAATCCTCCACGAAAGACGGCTACCCCCGTTGTATAGCAACTCACAGCAGCAACTCGCTCATCGTATGAGGACAATGCGAAAAGCCAAT
>DASYRO010000273.1:0-8248 GCA_036004385.1 Candidatus Acidiferrales bacterium | reverse complement strand
CGTGTGCGGAAAGCGGGACCGAATTCGTGACCACGACTTCCTCGAGCTCCGACTTGGAGATGCGCTCTACGGCCGGGCCGGACAAAATCGGATGCGTGCACGCGGCAAAGACGCGCGTGGCGCCTTCCTTGAGCAGCGCTTCCGCTGTTTTTACCAGCGTTCCGGCGGTGTCAATGATGTCGTCAATGATCAGCGCCGGACGGCCCTTGACGTCGCCGATGAGGTTCATCACCTCGCTGACGTCCACGTCCACGCGGCGCTTATCCACGATGGCCAGCGGCGCCTCAATGCGCTTGGCAAAATAGCGCGCGCGCTCCACGCCGCCGGCGTCCGGCGAAACGACAGTAATCGGGCCAAGCTGCTCGAGCTTCTCCCGGAAGTATTCGATCAACACCGGCTGCGCGTAGAGGTGGTCCACGGGCACGGTGAAGTAGCCCTGCACCTGCGGCGCGTGCAAATCGAGCGTCAACGCGCGCGACGCGCCGGCCGTTTCCAGCAGGTCGGCGACGAGCTTCGCGGAAATGGGCACGCGCGGCTTGTCCTTGCGGTCCTGGCGCGCGTAACAGTAGTACGGCATTACCGCGGTGATGCGCCACGCAGAGGCACGCTTGAACGCGTCGATCATTAGCAGCAGTTCCAGCAGGTGGAAATCCACCGGATTGCTGCACGGCTGCACGACGAAGACGTCCGCCCCGCGCACATTTTCCAGAATCTGAAAATGGATTTCGCCGTCGCTGAATTTGCCCAGCGCCGCCTGGCCGAGCGGCATGCCCAGGTGGCAACAGATTTCTTCAGCCAGTGGCTGATGCGCGCTACCGCTGAATATTTTGAACTTGTCGTCGTTCAACGCCGCCCTCCCCCGGGCGTCCTCTTTTTACCAGGCCCCGCGCAGGCGGAGCTCGTTAGAAGACTCCCGGCCAGCCGAGAGCCCCGAGGTACTCTTTTCTCGAAAGCGTTCGCACAACAAAGGCGCGGTCGTCCGGAAACGCCCGCGCAGTTCGGCGCGCCTGCGCTGGGTCTGGAAAGATTCCGAACACCGCCGAACCACTGCCTGCCAGCGCGGCTTCCGCGGCTCCTCGCCGGAGCAAGGTCCGCTTGATGGAACGCAAGCGGGGGTGCCGAGCGAAGACGACCTCCTCGAAATCATTCGAGAGGCCGCTCCACTGCGGGCTCCAGCACAGAGCGCAGAAACTCAGTATTTTAGAGGGCGAACGCGAATCTGTCAACGTCGGACTCACCCAGGCATAAGCGTCGCGCGTGGGCACAGCAATGGAAGCCGGCGAAACAACAACGACCCAGCGGCGCGGCAGATCCGAGAGAGGAAAGATTTCGTCGCCGCGACCCAGACCCAGTGCACGGCCGCCGCCCAGGAAGAAGGGCACGTCGGCGCCAAGGTGAGAAGCGATTTTGAGCAGGCGCGGCAGCGGGAGTTTTTTCTTCGTCAGACGCAGCAGGCCCATCAGCGCTGCGGCCGCGTCGCTCGAACCGCCGCCCAGCCCGCGCCCCGCCGGGATCTGTTTGGAAAGTTTCACGTGAACGGCCGCGCGAATGCGCAACGCGCGACGCAGGGTATCGAGGGCGCGCCAGACGATATTTTCGCGTCCCGAGGGAAGCGATGGATCGTCGCACACCAGATGGATGCCGCCCGGCGAACGCGCGAGGGAAAGTTCCAGCGTATCGTGCAGCGAGATGGCTTGAAAAACCGTGCGCAGATTGTGATAGCCGTCAGCGCGGCGGCCGCAGATGTCCAGACACAAGTTGACTTTCGCGAAGGCAGGAATGCGCAAGGATGGCATCGCCGCCAAGGCTATTGCGGCTTGGACTCAGCCGGAGGCTTTTGCGCGATCCGGTGTTTCAAGCCGGCGAGCTTCTTTTCGAGAGATGCGACGCGATCGGGCTCTAGCTCCGTGGGAAGCGCGCGCTGCCATTCGGCCAGCGCCTTCTCCCATTCCGCTGCGGCTTGCGTGACGTGACCCGATTTGAGCAGCACGTCGCCCAGATGATCGTGAATGGTGGGGTCGTGGCGGTTGCGATCCACGGCTTTGCGCAGATAGATTTCCGCTTCCGCAAGCTTGTTCTGCTTGTAAAAGACCCAGCCGAGACTATCCAGATACGCGCCGTTGTAGGGTTCTTCGGCCAGCGCGCGCTGGACCATCTCCTCGGCCTCGTCCAGCCGTGTCCCCTGGTCGGCCAGCATGTAACCGAGATAGTTCAACGCCTGCGCATTTTGCGGATTGGCTTGCAGAACTCTTCTGAACTCGACCTCGGCCAAAGCGAATTTTTTCTGGCGCTCGAAAATGGCGCCGAGCAAAAACCAGACCACTTCATTTTCGGCGGGAGTGGAAGCGAGCTTCTCGGCCATGCGCGCGGCCTGTTCGGCATCATCGAAGCGCTTGCCGCGCTCGTACACCTGGCAGAGCGTGATGTACAGGTCGCGATCTCCACCGTTCTTCGCCAGCAGGCTGCGGAGAAGCGCAGCGGCTTCATCCGTCTGGCCGTTTTCGCCGAGCATCATCGCGTGAGTCACCTGAAGGCTGCGGTCCTGCGGAAATAGTTCGATGGCTTTGCGCGACTCCTCGAGCGCGCGAGGCATGTCCTTGGCCATGCGATAAGTGTCTGCGATCAGCGCGAAAGCCCGCTTTTCATTTTCAGTGTCCAGTCGTCCGAGCTCGCGATAGGCATTGATCGCGGCCGGAAAATTCTCGACTTCGCGGTTGAGGCGTCCCAATTGTTCGTAGAGCACGCTGAGCGTGCGCTGGGAATCGGCCATGCTCGCCGGGCTGGCCTTGACCGCGGCAATGGAATCCGTAAGAACGCGGATGGAATCGTCAAATCGGCCCTGCGCCTCGTAGATCAGCGCTTCGTTATAAATCACTTCGAGGCTGCCCGGGGAGCGCTGCTTGGCGCGCAAGAGCGCTTCTTCGGCGCGGTCCAGCTTTTTCTGTTGCCGGTAGATCTGCGCCATGCGCAGATAATTTTGCACTTCGCCCGGCTCGATTTCCGTGAGGCGCTGGTACTGCTCAAGCGCGGCATCCGCTTTGCCCTGCGCAAGCAGAGCCTGGGCGAACTTGCGGCGGTACTCGGGCTCGCGCGAATCCGCTTCTACCGCGCCGCGGAATGCGCTCTCCGCTCGGACGTTGTCGTGGTTGCGGACGTACGCGTCGCCGAGTAGCGCGAGCAGCTCGGCGGAAGGCTCATCGCCCGCGGATTTTTCAAGCAGGGCAATGACTTCATCCGCGCGGCCCTGATCCAAGAGCAAAATGGAGAGTTGGCGAAGCAATTCCTCATTGTCGGAATCCTGTGCCAGCCCGGCGCGCAGGATTTCTTCGGCCCGCGGCAGGTCATTTTGAAAACGATAGAGACGCGCCAGCCACAGCGTGGCATCAAGGTCCGTGGGATCCAGCCGCTGGATTTCGCGGTATTGCTCGATAGCGCGCGCCACCGTTTCCTTCGAATTGGAAGCCGAGCTGCGCTCGCCTAGCGTGTGCACGTATATGCGCGCCAGCAGGCGGCGAGCGCCGATATTGTCCGGTTCGCGCTTCAGAATTTCTTGCGCCTCAAGGACGGCGTCGCGGATGCGCTGGGATTTCGCATACATGCCTGCCAGATGCTCGCCAATCACTGTGGCGTGAGGATCGAGAGCATAAGCCTTTTTGTAATGCTCGATGGCGAGGCTGGCGTGCTCGGAGCGGCTGGAGTCTTCGTACAGCGCCTCGTAGTAATTCCCCATGGCGAAGTTGTAGTAAGCCTCCGCGCGATTATCGGGTGAGGCCTGCGCGGGTTTTTCCGCCGGCTGCTTTGCCGGAGCGGACTGCTGAGCAGCGGCCGGGGCTGAAAAAATAAGAAGCGCGGCGGCAAACACCATCGCCGCGCAGAAAGTCCGAAGGTTCCTCATCGATTCACCAAGCGTTGATTATCCTACACGCGCGAAGATCGGTCAAAGAGCTAGCGAATCCACGCTGCGAGTTCGCGAACTAGTGGCGAAAGTGTCGCACGCCGGTGAAAACCATAGCTAGGCCGCGCCGGTCGGCGGCGGCAATCACGTCCTTATCGCGCACGGAACCGCCGGGCTGAATCACGGCGACGGCACCGGCTTTGGCGGCTTCTTCGACACCGTCGGGAAATGGGAAAAACGCGTCGGAACCGACCACGCTGCCGGCGAGGTCGAGCCCGGCAGTCGCTGCTTTCATCACCGCGATTTTGACGGAATCCACGCGGCTCATCTGACCGGCGCCGACGCCCAGGGATTGTCCGTCGCGTGCGAATACAATGGCGTTGGATTTGACGTGATTGGCCACTTTCCACGCGAAGAGCAAGGATTTAATTTCGGCGGCGGTCGGCGCGCGCTTAGTGACCACCTTGAGGTCGCTTTCCGCGAGCCGATGACGGTCCGCATCCTGCACCAGCACGCCGCCGGAGATGCGCTTGAGCTGGAGCGCCGACGGTTCATCCGTGCCGGGCATGCGCATGAGGCGCAAGTTTTTCTTCGTGGCGAGTTTTTCGAGCGCGGCGGGCTCGAAATCCGGCGCAACGATGCATTCGACAAAAAGTTTCGCGACTTCCTCCGACGTCGCGCCATCCAGCGGGCGATTGAACGCCAGCACTCCGCCGAATGCGGATACCGGGTCGCCGGCCAGGGCCTTGCGATACGCGTCGAGCTGCGAATCCTGCTCCGCCGAACCGCACGGATTGTTATGTTTGATGATGACGGCCGCGGGCCGCTCGAATTCCTCGACCAGGCGCCATGCTGCATCGAGGTCTACAAAATTATTATAAGAAAGCTCCTTGCCCTGGAGCTGTTCGGCGCCGGCCAGTCCCACGGCGGGCTTTCCTGCGGGCACGTAGAGCGCGGCCTGCTGATGCGGGTTTTCGCCGTAACGCAAGGACTGCTTGCGCTGCAGCGCGCTGTGCAGCCGCTCAGGTAACCCACCGCGCTCACCGAGCTTGATGGCGTCGCCTTGCGCGCTGAGGCGCTCAAGCTCTGTTGTAATCATTCCGTCGTAACGCGAGGTGGCGGCAAACGCCTTACGCGCGAGTTCCAGTCGCGTCGCCAAACTAAGCGCGCGGCTGGGAGTCAGTTCCGCGGCGACAGCGGAATAATCGCCCGGATCCGTGACCACGGCGACGCTCTCGAAATTCTTTGCTGCCGAGCGGATCATCGTCGGCCCGCCGATGTCAATATTCTCGATCAGTTCCGCAGACGCGAGGTCCGCGCGCGCGGCAGTAGCTTCGAAGGGATAGAGGTTGACGGCGACGAGGTCAAGGCGCGGGATTTTGTGCTCGGCAACTTGCGCTTCGTCTCCGGCGTTGCCGCGGCGGTAGAGAATCCCGCCATGCACGCGGGGATGCAGCGTCTTCACGCGGCCTCCCAGCATTTCCGGCCAACCGGTGAGCTCGGCGACGTCCCGCACGGGCAGCCCGGCTTCACGAAGCAGTTTGGCCGTCCCGCCGGTGGAGACAATCTCGATGCCCAGTGCGGAAAGCTGGCGCGCAAAATCCACGATGCCCGTCTTGTCAAAAACGCTTAGAAGTGCTCGCTCGATGACCACACGTTCCTCCAACCATAAATGAAAAGCGAAGTAGTTTATGCGAGAAGGGCCACGCGACCAACAGGGATTCTCTCGGAGACTCTATGTTGGCGGCGGGGCGGCGGAATGACCAACGAACGCAGAAAGCCTTGGGTTGTCATCCCGAGTCCCGATGGCTTCCGTCGGGACGAGGGATCTGCTTTCACGAAAACAAGCCGGCGCTTACTTGACGCGCGCTTTCAGCTTCACCTGGCCTTCTTCCACGCTGATGGCATATTCGACTTCAGCAGCGCCTTTCTGTTTCTTGAGCTGCTCTGTTTTTTGGCGGACAAACGCCTGAAAGCTGTCCAGGGTAAGTGCATCGGTTTTTTCGCCGGCCTTCTTCTTGGCTTCGACGAGGGCCTTGTAGAGGTCCTGCACCTTTTCCGGCTCGCGGTCCGGGTCGGAGCAGGCCACGGCGTACAGCGAAGGCGGGCTGCCCCCACGCGCCCGGCCTGCTTCGGTAGCGGCTGGGGCCGCGGGAGGCTGCGATTTCACGCGTTCTTTCTCGATGGCCTTTGCGGCGGAGCCGAAGTGCCGCTGCACAAAACCCTCTTCCTTCTGCTTCAGTTTTTTCCGCCACACTTCATTGTTCTTGGCAAAATTCTGGGCCAGGTTGTTAAAGCGGAAGCGCTGCGAAAAATTCATGTCCGCGCTGCGCTCCGAATAGCGCTTGATCATTTGCTCGGCGCGCCAGAGAGTTTCCTGCGGCGGGCGTTTGCGTCCTCCGCCGAAGAACATGTCGAACTCGATCTTGAGCTGGCGGACATCCTTCTCGAGTTGGTTCAGATCTTCGTCAACGCTGGCCATGGTGCCTTCCGGGAGACAACCGCATGGTAGTGCCCATGCAATTAGGCGTCAACCCATAACTGGAACTTGTTTTCTTGCGGATGTGCCGCGCGGGTCGCCTCGTTAGCGGTTGGCAGTTGCACTGCGTTTCGGCGCTATGCTCCAATAGCGGCAGTCATGAAAAACCCCGCAGACGGCAAAGAAACGGCCGCGTCGCTCTACCGACAAATCCCTTCTGTGGATGAGTTGCTGGGACGTCCGCGCCTGGTGGAACTCGCGCGGCAAGCGGGGCGCACCCTGATCCTGGACACGACACGAAATATCCTGGAAGGAATCCGCGCGGCCATCCAGCGCAGGCCGGAGGCCGTCGAAGGCGCGCTCGATGCGGCGCAGATCGAAGAGCAAATCATAACGGGCGTGCACCGGGCGCTCCGGCCATCGCTGCGGCCGGTGATCAACGCCACCGGCGTGGTGCTGCACACCAACCTCGGCCGCGCGCCGCTCCTGCCCGCGGCCATCGAACACATACAGCGTACTGCGACGCAATACTCCAACCTGGAATATGACCTGGACGCGCGCGCGCGGGGAAAACGAGATACGCACACTGCGACTCTGCTGTCACGCCTGCTGGGCGCCGAGGCAGCAATCGTCGTAAATAACTGCGCCGCGGCCGTGTTCCTGGTGCTGAACACGCTGGCCAAAGGCGCGGAGGTCATCGTCTCGCGGGGCGAGCTGATTGAAATCGGCGATGGCTTTCGCATTCCCGAAATCATGGCCGAAAGCGGCGCGACGCTGCGCGAAGTCGGCACGACCATTCGCACGCGAGCCGCCGACTACGAACGTGCCATCAATGAGCGCACGCGGCTGCTGCTGCGCGTGCATCCCTCCAATTTTCGCGTGGTCGGATTCACGGAACAGCCGACGCTCGAGGAACTGGTCGAGCTGGGGAAAAAAAGCGGCCTGCCCGTGTGCGAAGACCTTGGCTCCGGGTGCCTGACGGATCTTTCGGCGCAAGGATTCGACGAGCCGTTGGCGGCAACGAGCCTCGCGGCGGGCGCGACGCTGGTGACGTTCAGCGGCGATAAACTGCTCGGTGGGCCGCAGGCCGGAATCATTGCTGGCCAGCGCGACTTTGTGGAACGCGTGCGACGGAATCCGATGTTCCGCGCGTTGCGCGTAGATAAGCTGACGATCGCCGCGCTGGAGGCGACGCTGCAAGCATACTTGCGCGGGGCGCTCGATGAGGTGCCGGCGCTGCGCATGATCCGCGCGAGCGCTGAAGAAATCGGACGGCGCGCGCGGGCGTTCATCGAACGGCTCAAGCCGGAGGTGACATTTGGAGAAGTAGAAGTAGACGTCCGCGACGGCTGGTCGGTGATCGGCGGCGGCTCGACTCCTCAACAACAACTGGCCACCAAGGTCATCTCCATTTCGAGCGTACGCTATTCGGCCGCCGCGCTTGAAGCGCGCCTGCAGGAACGGTCTCAGCCCATGCCCGTGGTGGCGCGCGTCGAAGAAGACCGGCTGGTGCTGGACCTGCGCACCGTCTTTCCCGAGCAGGAGCCGGACCTCATCGCCGCCCTGCGCGACGCGCTGCGCTAGACTCCACCTATGCTTTCCTTCATCGTTCGAAACGGAAAACTACAGAGGCGGGAAAAACCGATTCCTCGGCTCAGGCCGGGGTGGGCCGTGGTGCGCGTGCGGCTGGCGGGAATTTGCAATACGGACATCGAGATTCTGCGCGGGTATCACAATTTTCGCGGCACGCCCGGACATGAGTTCGTAGGGGAAATTTTCGAATGCGCCGAACGCGAATGGATTGGCCGGCGCGTAGTCGGCGAAATTAATATTTCGTGCGCAGCCTTGAATCAGAAGAAAATCTGCGCGTATTG
>DASYRO010000272.1:0-4055 GCA_036004385.1 Candidatus Acidiferrales bacterium | reverse complement strand
TTGCGCGCAACGCTTCAGCAGCGCGGGCGAGGAGAGATTTGCAAGCCGCAGGACGGCTTCCGTATCGCGCGCCAGCTCTTCGAAACGATAATTGGAAATTTGCCGGCCGAAGAAATCGCTGGCCACGTCTTCGATTTCGTGAGCCTCGTCGAAAATCACTGCGCCGTACTCGGGCAGAATGCTGCCGAAGTCGTCCTGCTTGAGCGCGAGGTCGGCGAAAAAAAGGTGGTGGTTGACGATGATAATGTCCGCTTCGCGTGCGCGCTGGTGCATTTTTGTCAGGAAGCAGTTGTTAAACTCAGGACACTTCGAGCCGGTGCAGGTTTCGCGGCGGGCGTCAATGCGCGGCCAGAGTTCGTTGTCGTCGGGCAGAAAATTCAGCTCGGCGCGATCGCCGGTGTCGGTCACGCGTTCCCAGTCGCGGATTTGCGTAAACCAATCCAGCTCGTCCATGCCGCGAAGAAACGCGTGGCCTTCATCGGCAAGCTGATGCACTTTCGCGCGGCAGACAAAATTGCTGCGGCCCTTCATCACCGCGACTTTGATGTTGGGCGCGAAATGCCGCTGCAGGAACGGCACGTCCTTCATGTAGAGCTGCTCCTGCAGCGATTTCGTCGCCGTGGAAATGACCACGCGGCGTCCGCTGCGGATGGCGGGAATCAGGTAGCCCAGCGTCTTGCCGGTGCCCGTGCCCGCTTCCACCAGCGCGTGTTTTTTTTCGGCGAACGCGGCCTCGACCATTTCCGCCATTTCCAGTTGCGAGCTGCGGAATTCGTAGCCGCCGTGACATTTTTCCAGCAAGCCGCCCGGGCCGAAGATTTCCGCCATGGAGGGTCGTGCCGAGGCAGCGTCTTGCGTTGCAGAAGATGAATCATCCTGCGGCGAATGTTGGAAGGTTGGAACGTTGGAAGGTTCGAAGGTTGAGAGATCGCCTTCGATGCGGGAAATGGCGTCGTCATCGAGCGGCGCGTAGGAGCGCGCGGGGGCCGCGGCGGCATTCAGCTTTTCTTTGGACGGCTTTCTGGCCATATACTGCGCAAATGCGGCAGACGTGAACGTATACGATAGCACGTCTCGAAATTCGATATTCGATACTCGATATTAAAAACGGCGGCCGAGCAATGGTAGTCGGATATCGAATATCGAATTACGAATATCGCCTATTGCATCACGCGAAGCATCGTCTGGAGGGCACATGACCCGATTCGACAAAATTTTGCTGGGAAGTTTTCTGGCGGTGTGGGTGTGGGCGGCGATTGCGCCGAAGTACCGGCACGACTGGCTGCTGGAAAATCTTCTGGTATTCATCTTTGTGCCCGTCATTATTTTCGGCGGGCGGTACTTCAAGCTCTCCGAGCTGTCCTTCGCGCTGCTCACCGTGTTCATGATTACGCACGTCGTCGGCTCGCACTACACGTTCGCCGAAGTGCCCTTCGGCTACACGCTGCAAGCGTGGACCGGCGCCAGCCGCAACATGTACGACCGCCTGGTGCATTTCCTGTTCGGACTTCTGCTGGCTTATCCCTTCCGGGAAATTTTTCTGCGCGTGGCGCGGGTGAAAGGATTCTGGGCCTACTACTTTCCGTTCGACATTTGTCTTTCCATGTCCGCGGCGTACGAAATCATCGAGTGGATGGCGGCGTCCATTGTGAATCCGCAGGCGGGGCTGGCGTTCCTGGGCACGCAGGGCGACATATGGGACGCGCAAAAAGATATTCTGTGGGGCGGCGCGGGCGCGGCCATCGCCATGGTCGTCATCGCGCTGATTAACTGGCGCTACGATCCGAATTTCGCGCGCGACCTGAAGGAAAGCTTCCGCATCCGCCGCGTGGAGACTCCGCGCGGCGATTCGCGGCTGAAGCAGTGGTTCGGGCCGAGTAGCGCAGGCTTGTAGCCCGCGCGGATTGTTCGCCGGGCCTTAGTACGCGGCACAGGCTGTAAGCCTGTGCTACCATGCAGGCCTCAGGCGACAACTCATCATGATTGGGCAGAGGATTTCGCATTACCGCGTCACCGCCAAGCTGGGCGCGGGCGGCATGGGCGAAGTTGAGCCGATCTGCGGGCGTGAGCGGAGCGGGAGCCCGCAGGCGAAATCCCGAGCACAGCGAGGGATCTCTTGTTGAACGCAGGCGAAAAAATCTCGCACTACACGGTGACCGCTAAGATTGGCGCGGGCGGCATGGGAGAGGTCTATCGCGCGACGGATACGAAGCTCGGCCGCGACGTGGCGCTGAAGGTCATTCCCCCGGCGTTTGCGCAGGATGCGCAGCGCATGCAGAGGTTCCAACGCGAAGCGCAGGTGCTGGCGTCGCTCAACCATCCGCATATCGCCGCGATCTACGGACTGGAACATCAGGACAAAATTCAAGCTCTTGCCATGGAACTGGTGGAAGGGCCGACGCTGGCGGAGCGCATCGCGTTGGGTCCAATTCTGCTGGAGGAAGCGCTGCCGCTGGGGAAACAAATTGCGGAAGCGCTGGAGTACGCGCACGAAAAGGGCATCATCCACCGCGATCTGAAGCCCGCCAACATCAAGCTCACGCATGAAGGCCAGGTAAAGGTTCTGGACTTTGGGTTGGCCAAGGCGCTCTCCGATGACTCTGCGGCGAAGGATGCCTCGTCTTCGCCGACGCTCTCCATGGCCGCGACGAAGGCCGGCATCATTCTGGGCACGGCTGCATATATGTCCCCCGAGCAAGCGCGCGGAAAATCCGTGGACCGCCGCGCGGACATCTGGGCCTTCGGCATCGTTCTCTATGAAATGCTCAGCGGGCGGCAAGCCTACGGAGGAGAATTAGCTTCGGATTCGATGGCCGCGGTGATTACGCGCGAGCCGGATTGGTCTGTGCTGCCGCCGGGCACGCCACGCCGGTTGCGCGAATTGCTGCGCCGCTGCTTGATGAAAGACCCGCGGCGGCGGATGCAAGCCATCGGCGATGCAAGAATTGCGATCGAAGAAGTGTTGGAGCATCCGGCAGCAGATGCAGTTGCCGAAGGAGAAAGCGAAAAGCAAAGAGCCGGCGGGACGCCGGCGCTACGCCGAGTGCTGCCGTGGGCGCTGGCGGGGATTCTGGCGATTGTCGCCGGGGGTGCGTGGTGGCGCGCCAGCCGCCCGGTCTCTGTAGCGGTGGAGCGATTCGCCATCACGCTGCCACCGGGCGGGCAGTTCGACCCGGGCCCTGCTCCGACACTGGCTATTTCGCCAGACGGAAGCCTGATTGTGTACGGCGCCAGCGTAGGAACCGGCTGGCGTATCTATTCGCGGTCGTTGAGTGAACTGAATGCTGAGCTCCTAACGGGAACAGAAAGCGGGCGCAATCCATTTTTTTCACCGGATGGAAAATGGATGGGATATATCAGCACGGGTTCCATCCGGAAAGTGCCGGCCACGGGAGGAACGCCGCAAATCGTGTGTACGCATCCGGCGATCACATCGGATAGCCGGGGGGCCGCCTGGGGACCGGAGGATCGAATCATTTTTGCCGGAACGACGGGCGGACTGCTGGAGGTTTCCGCGCAGGGTGGGACGGCCAAGGAATTAACGAAACCCGAGCCCAAAAACGGCGAGATCAGCCATCGGTTGCCGCAATTTCTGCCCGATGGACAAAACGTTCTATTCACCGTGGAGACCGCTGGCGCCAATTTCGATAGCGCGCGCATCGCCGTGCTCTCCCTAAAAACGGGCAAATGGCGGACGCTGATTGAAGGCGGCACGGACCCGCGCTATTCGCCGACCGGCCACATCATTTTCGGGCGGAATTATCAGATCCTTGCGGCGCCGTTCGACCTGGGAAAACTGGAAGTGACCGGGCCGGCGACGCTGGTGGCCGACCAAGTGATGGTGAATCCGAGCAGTGGCGCAGTCATGTACAGCGTCTCTGCCAACGGGACGCTGATCTATTTGCCGGCCGGCGTCTATACGCCCAAGCGGAAATTGGTTTGGGTGGATCGGAAGGGAACGGAAGTCAATGTCGCCGCGCCCGCCAACGAATTTGATCAGCCCATGCTGACGGCGGACGGCAAAAGAATCGCGGTCCATGTGACCGGCGGGAGCG
>DASYRO010000271.1:0-3512 GCA_036004385.1 Candidatus Acidiferrales bacterium | reverse complement strand
TATTCCATCGCCGTGCTGGCCACCACGAGAAAAATAAAAATAATCTGCGCGCCGGTCGTGAATTTTCCGTAGAGGCTTGGTGGAAACCGCCGGTACCCGACAACGAGCAGAATGGCCACCGCGGTCACCAGGATGAGCCCGTCCCGCGCCAGCACCAGAATCGTCAGCCACCAGGCCACTTTGTGTTTCAGCGCGAGCAGCAGAAACGAGCTGGAAAGCAGCAATTTGTCGGCGATGGGATCCAGGTACGCGCCGAGTGCCGTTTTTTGGTTCAGCCGCCGCGCCAGCACGCCGTCGAGCAAATCGGTGATGCCGGCGGCGATCAACACGCCGAGCCCCCAGTCGTAGCGGTTGTACCAGATACAAATAATGAAAAACGGCAGAAAAATGAATCGCAGAAACGTGAGCTGGTTGGGAACGGTCAGGATGCGCGATTTCATCGTCGGAAATCGTATCGCACTTCAGGCGAACTGAGCGAGGTAATCGAGCAGGCTGCGGCCCACTTTTTGCTCGAACATCTCCGCCAGTGAGGGCACTGAGCCGCGCGGTTCGTCCAGCGCGATGCGCTCCACGCGGATCATCGGGAAGAACAAGGTGGGCAGACCGACCAGGTCGCCTTCCGGGTCGCGCGCCTGGCGGACGAAATCGTCGAAGCTGTTCAGGTCGATGCCGCGCAGAGTCACGCCGGCGACGTTCATTTCCAGCAATTCGCCCCAGATGCGTTCCTTCGGGCTGTGCAGGCTCACCACAATGATGGAATGAGGATTCATTTCTGTTCTGATCTTGCAGGAGCGCGGCAGGCTGCGCCCTCTCTCACTAGACCGAAATCACCCTCAAATCCGCGGGCACGCGCAGCTTCGGCTCCGTGGCGCGCTGCACGTCGTCTGGGGTCACGCCCGGCGCCACTTCGCGCAGGACGAGTCCTTTGGGCGTGACGTCGATTACTGCGAGTTCGGTGACGATAGTGTCCACCACTTCCACGCCGGTGAGCGGCAGCGTGCATTTCTTCAGAATTTTCGGTTTGCCGTCTTTGGTGGTGTGCTCCATGGCGATGATCACGCGCTTCGCGCCGGCCACCAGGTCCATCGCTCCGCCCATGCCCTTCAACATTTTTCCGGGGATGGCCCAGTTGGCGAGGTTGCCTCTCTCGTCCACTTCCAGCGCGCCGAGGACGGTCAAATCCACGTGCCCTCCGCGAATCATGGCAAACGAATCCGCGCTCGAAAAATATGCCGTGCCCAGAATTTCCGTCACCGTTTCCTTGCCCGCGTTGATCAGGTCCGCGTCTTCCATGCCTTCGAGCGGATACGGCCCCACGCCGAGCATTCCGTTTTCCGATTGCATGATGACGTCCAGGCCCGCCGGAATGTAATTCGCCACCAGCGTGGGCATGCCAATGCCCAGGTTCACGTAGTAACCGTCGCGCAATTCCTGCGCGATGCGTTTGACGATGATTTCCCGCTTGTCCATTTCCGCTTGAGCCATCTTTGTGCTCTCAGTGCCTCTGTGTCCCCGGTGCTAAATCTTTTACGCGCTCTTCTTCCGCACGGTTCTGCGCTCGATGCGCTTCTCGTAGTTCGTTCCCTGGAAGATTGCGTTCACGTAGATGCTGGGGATATGGATGCCGTCCGGCTCGAGCTTGCCGACTTCGACCAGTTGCTCGACTTCCGCGATCACGAAGTCCGCCGCCGTGGCCATCGGCGCGTTGAAATTGCGCGAGGTCTTGCGAAACACCAGGTTGCCCCAGCGGTCGCCCTTCCACGCCTTGATGAACGCGAAGTCTGCGCGCAGTGCCTTTTCCAGCACGCACATCCGTCCGCCAAAATCGCGCGTCTCTTTCCCTTCGGCGATCATCGTGCCGAATCCCGTCGGCGTGAAAAACGCGGGAATGCCCGCGCCGCCCGCGCGGATGCGCTCCGCAAGCGTGCCTTGCGGGTTCAGTTCGACTTCGAGTTCGCCACTGAGCACGAGCTTTTCGAACAGTTTGTTTTCGCCGACGTACGTGGAAATCATTTTTTTCACTTGCCGCGTTTGCAACAGCACGCCAATGCCGAAATCGTCCACGCCGGCATTATTGGAAATGACCGTGAGGTTCTTCACGCCCTTGTGCTTTACCGCGGCAATCAGGTTTTCCGGGATGCCGCACAGCCCGAACCCGCCCATCATGATGATCGCGCCGTCGCTGACGTTCTCAATCGCCGCGTCGGCGTTAGCTACGCGCTTGTCCATCTGCGAACTCCTGGAAAGTACGGGTTACGTCACCGGCGTCACGCGCGGAGAATGACTTGTGAAGTCTACTTCAACTCTTGCAGCGTGCGGTAGAGTTCGTTTGCGGCTTCAAATGACTCGCGAAGGTCGTTGCTTTGCAGCCGCGTCCGAATGTGATCGATGGCTTGCGCGACACGATCCAGCGCGCGCGAGAGGTTCTCCGGATTGGTGAGGCAGATGTCGCGCCAGATGGCGTAAGGACTCGACGCGAGGCGCACGGTGTCGCGCAGCCCGGGCCCGGCGACGGAGAGCGGCAGACCGGTTTCGTCGGTTTCGTCGCGGATCACTTGCGCGAGCGCCACGCTCACCAGTTGCGGCAGGTGCGACACGATGCCGACGGCCCAGTCGTGCGTCTCTGCGTCCATCCACACCGGCTGCGCGCCCAGCGCGGAAATCAGCGCGGCGAACTCTTTCGCGCGCGCATCGCCGTGGTGCTCGTCGCCGATCAGGACATACTTCGCGCCTACGAATATTTCGGCGTCGGCGTTTTCTACGCCCTTGACGGCCTTTCCGGACATGGGATGCCCGCCGAGAAACATCGCGCCGCCGTGAAAAAACTTTTCCGCGGCGCGGCAGATGACGTTCTTGGTGCTGCACGCGTCCGTGACCAGCGCAGCCGCATCCGCGTGTTGCGCAATTTCCGGCAAATGTTCGAGCGCCGCGCCAATGGGCAGCGCGATGTAAATTAAATCCGCCCCGCGCACGGCGTCGGCGAGCCCGGAAAACCCTTCGTCAATTACTTCGCGCGCGGCGGCGCGATCCAGCACGTCCGCGCGGTCCCAGCCGATGAGTTGCGTTTCTGGAAAATGTTTGCGCAGCGCCAGCGCAAACGACCCGCCCATCAAGCCCGTGCCGAGAATGGCCGCCCGGCGAAACATGGTCATTTTCCTTCGCGCCGCTTTGTCGAGGCGGCCGTTAGGCCGGCCTTCCGGCTCTTTCGTTCTGCGCGCAGGGCGCGGCGCACCATGGCGCGAGTGTGTTGCAGCAATTGTTCGTAGAGATGTTTCAACGCGCGGTCAGAAAGTGGCCCGCGATTCGCGCGAGCAATATTACGCGCGATTGCCTGCTCGCGCTTGTGGATGAAAAGCGGCAAGCCCTCGCGCTGCTTCATGCGCCCGATGGCCAGCGAATATTTAGCGCGGCGATTGAGCAGCGTCACCACCGCGCGATCCAGCCTGTCGATTTCGCGCCTCAGAGACTGAACGCTCATGGCGCGAGCGTCCGGCGGCTGATGCCGCGCCGCG
>DASYRO010000270.1:0-4932 GCA_036004385.1 Candidatus Acidiferrales bacterium | reverse complement strand
GCGTTTTGCGTGCTCACCTGCGATACCCTCGAGCAGGCCATTGACCGCGCCGGCAGCAAGGGCGGCACCAAAGGTTTCGACGCAGGACTCGCTGCCGTCGAAATGGCCAACCTCGCACGTCAACTCAACAAGGCCGTTGTAGCGCCGGGTCGAAGACCCGGCACTTTGCGCAAAAACTCTCCATCCCGCCGCGGCGGTAAGCGCAGATAGCATGGCTCTCCGCACCAAGGCCCGCGAGTATGCCCTGCAAATGCTCTTTCAATGGGAGATGACCCAGCAGGAGCCGTGGCGGGTCGAGTCCGGTTTCTGGAAAAATGCGCGCTCGGAGAAAAACACGCGCATCTTCGCCAACGAGCTTTTCGAAGGCGCCGTCGCGGAACTGAAATCACTCGACGAATTAATTGTGCAGCATGCCTCCAACTGGCGCCTCGAGCGCATGCCCGCCATTGACCGCGCCATTCTTCGCCTGGCCACCTACGAGCTGCGCCGCGGCGAAACGCCCTTCAAAGTTGTCCTCGATGAAGCCGTCGAACTGGCCAAGACGTTTTCTTCCGATGAGGCTCCGCCGTTTATCAATGGCGTGCTCGATGCGCTGCACAAGGGACTTGAAGAGAAACGAAAATAGAAAAGAGAAAATAGAAAATCGGCTGCCAGCAACAATTGCCGGACCTGTTTTCTATTTTCTGTTCTCTATTTTCTTGTCTAATTCACACGCGGCAACTGTTTCAATTCGGCTGTGGCCGCTACGGCCCCAAACGCGTACTTCACTTCTGCCGACGCGGCCTTTTCGAAATACTCGCGCGCCTTGTCCTGGCGCCCGGCGAGCAGATGCCACAGGCCGATGGAGTAGCTCACGGTGGGAATGGAGACGCCGTCGGTCATTCCTTTTGCGGCGTCTTCTTCCGAGATCGCGCCCTTGAACAACATCAGGCGGTCGAAGTATGCCGTATTGTCTTTCGGTTTCATTTCCGGCGTGATGCGCTCCAGTACTTTCTTCGCTTCCGCTTCGTGACCTCCCGCGCGCACCAGCGAGGGATACAACCATGCGCTGCAGGAAACCACGTCGTCATCTTTGCTCGCCAAGGCTAGGCAGCTCTGCCAGGCGGGTACCGCGTGGCGGAAGTCGCGCTGGATGTAGTAGGCCAGGCCGAGATGATAATAGATTTCGCGGTCTTTCTTTTCTAACTGCTCGGCGCGTTCCAGATCCGGGATGGCTTCGCGCACGCGGTGCAGGTTGATGTAGTAATGCCCGCGGTCGCGCAGCGCAATGGCGCTGTCCGGCTTGATCCGCAGCGCCGTGGTGCACTCCTCGACGGATTCCGTATGCCGTGCGAGGCGCGCCAGTGCCCGCGCGCGGCCGAGGTGGAAGTCGGGATTATTCGGTTCCAGTGCAATTGCGCGCTCGTAGGCCGCTAGCGCTTTCTCGTTCTCGCGCTTGTCGTAGGCCGCGTTCGCTTCCGCGAACGCCTGTTGCGCTGGAGTCTGCGCCTGCGCCCCGCTGGCTTTCGCTGGTGGCACGGCCTGCGCTTGCGCCGGCGAGATCGGTGCGCCGGCAAGGAAGATCAGCAGCGACAGTCCGCCCGCAAGAAAAGTCCTGCATGATGGATGGTTCACGGTGCTCCTCCTGGAATTAGGTGGCCGGTTTCCTCTGTGCTTCTCTGCGCTCTCTGTGGCTCTGCGTTAGGTTTCACTTCACCGAATATCGAATCTCGAATATCGGATTCACGCCTCGATTGTGCCTTCGAAAATGCGCACTGATGAGCCGCTCACCTGCGGCACCAGTTTTCCATCTTCGCTGCGTACGGTGACGCGGATGTGGCTCGGCCGCCCCATTTCCACGCCCTGCATAATTTCGAGAGCTTTGCCCGCGGCGAGCTTCTTGTGCCGCACCAAATACGCGCCGAGCGAGCCGCCCGCCGAGCCTGTCGCCGGGTCTTCGTAGAGCTCCCAGGGAATCATCCCGCGGGCGAACGCTTTTCCGCGGCCGCCCAGCGCGAAACAGTAGGCTAGAGTACCCTGCTCGGATATCAGTTTCGAAAGTGCGTGCACATCCATGCGGATTTTTTTGAGCACGCCGCGCCCGCGCAGCGGCACCATCAGGTTGAAGATTCCTGTGGAGACATATTCCAGCGGCAGCGACGCGTGCAGGTCGCTGATTTTCAGTCCCAGGGACTGCATCAGCGCGGAACGCGGCACGCGCGCGGGAAAAAATCGCGCCGCCTTCTGCGTCATGGTCACGCGCGCTGGATGGCCGTCCTTGAATTCGATGGTCACCGGCAGGACGCCCGCGCCGGTCTGCTGCATGACGTGCACCGCGCCGTTCTGTGCCGGCACCACACCCAATTCCGCCAGCAAAAACCACGTGCCAACCACCGGGTGCCCGGCCAGCGGCAGCTCCTGCGTCGTAGTAAAGATACGCAGCCGCGCCAGCGCGCGGTCGCTCGTGGGCTTCTGGATGAACACCGTCTCCGAAAGATTCATCTCCCGCGCGATGGCCTGCATTTTTCCGGTGGAGAGACCATCGCCGTCGGTAATCACCGCCAGCGGATTTCCGGCGTAGGGCTTGCTGGTGAAAACGTCGAGTTGGTAGAGGCGGCGCTTCACAGCGTCAGATCCTTTCGAGTTCGGGCAATGTTCGCTCGTTGCGCACATTGCCCGTATTCAGCGTGGACTTCGGTTCGAAGAGTACGACGTGCACTTCGCCTTCGGCCACGGGCATGTGCTCCACGCCGCGCGGCACGATGATGAATTCGCCTTCGCGCACCAGCACGTCGCGCTCACGGAAGCGCATGCGCATCGTGCCCTTCACCACCAGGAACATTTCATCTTCATTTTCGTGGTGGTGCCAGACGAACTCGCCCTGAAACTTCACCAGCTTCACGTAGGAGTCGTTCACTTCGCCGACAATTTTCGGGCTCCAGTATTCGCTGACCTTAGCTAGCTTTTCCGCGAGATTGATTTTTTCCATCGCGTCCGCTCCCTACAATTTCTGTACCAGCGCGCTCACTTCTTCCAGAACGCGTTGCGTGCTTTCCGCCGACTTCGTTTCGGCGTAGACGCGCAGCATCGGCTCGGTACCCGAAGGGCGCACCATCACCCAGCCGATGTCGCCAAGATACGCCTTCACGCCGTCCATGTCCTCTTTTCGCACGACCGGCCAGTCCAGCACACGGGCCAATTTGGAGCTGGCGAAATATTCGATGGCTTTTTCTTTTTGGCCGGGCTTCAGCGTCAGGTCCACGCGCCCGAAATGATGCTCCCCGAATTCGGCGCTCAACATCTTCACGAGTTCGCCGAGATTTTTTCCGTGCCAGGCCATCACTTCCGCGAGCAGCAGCGCGCAGACCGTGGCGTCGCGCTCCGGCAGATGCAGCTTCGTGCCGATGCCGCCGCTCTCTTCGCCGCCCAGCAGGATGTCGCGCTCCAGCATCAGCTCGCAGATGTACTTGAAGCCGACGGGCGTTTCGAAAATCTTGCGGCCGAATTTGGCGGCGATTTTGTCCACCATTTTTGTGGCTGTAAATGTCTTTGCGACGTCGCCGGAAAGTTTTCGCGTGCCCGCCAGATGCCAAAGCAGAATGGAAAAAATCTGGTGGGGCGTGACGAACGTGCCGTCGCGGTCCATCGCACCGATACGGTCGCCATCGCCGTCGGCGCAAAGCCCGGCGTCGTAGCCGCCCTTCACGACCGCCTGGCGTAGCGCTTCGACGTGCGGCTCAATCGGCTCCGGATTCACGCCGCCGAAAAGAGGGTCGCGCGTGCCGCGGATTTCATCGCAGGTCACGCCATGCCTGCTGAAAAGCTCGCGCAGCAGCCCTTGTGCCGCTCCGTGCATGGGGTCCACGCAAAAACGGAAATTTGCGCCGCACAGCCGCTCCCAATCCACCAGTTTTTCCAGCGCTTCAAGATACGGCGCGCGCACGTTCAGCGAATGGATCAAATCCTTGCGCGGCGGAAGGCCGGGCACGCCGTTGTTGAGCACGTGCGCCAACTCCTTCTCGATTTGTGTGACGATCGCCGGCGACGCCGAACTTCCGTACACAGCCTTATACTTCACGCCGTTCCATTTATAGGGGTTGTGGCTGGCAGTGATCATCACGCCGCCGGCCGCGCGGCGCAACCGCACCAGCAGCGAAATCGCCGGCGTCGGACAGAACGAGTCGGCCAGCCAGACCGGTGTGCCGGTGCCGGCAATGGTTTCCGCAGCGACGCGCGCAAACCGCTCCGAGCCATAGCGCGTGTCGTAGCCCACGAGCACGCCGTTATTGGGATTCTCGCAGCGCACCACGTACCGCGCAATGGCCTGCGCCACCTTGCGCACGTTTTCTTCCGTGTAATCTTCGGCGATGACGCCGCGCCAGCCGTCGGTGCCGAACTGAATCTGTGACATCGCGTGAGAAGTATAAAGGAAGCAGAGGAGGTAGAGGAAGTAAAGGAGTGCGAGGGAAAGGCAACTACAAAAGGTGCTTGTGCTTTTTTTGCTCGAGCCAGCGCACGATTTTACGGACGTCCTGCGCGCGGTCGCGCGGGCAGATGAGCAGCGCGTCCGGCGTTTCGACAATCAGCAAATCCTTCACGCCGATGGCGGCGACAAATTTTTCCGGGCTCCAAATCAGGTTTCCAGAGGCGTCCATGGCCAGGTGCGCGCCGGCGGAAATATTCTCGCCGGCGTTCTTAGCTTGCAGGTCGTACACCGCAGCCCACGAGCCGATGTCGCTCCATCCGACTTCCGCCGGCAGCACGAAGACACTTTGCGGTTCTCCCGCCTGCGTGGCGCGCTCCATGACGGCATAGTCCACAGAGATATTTTCAAGCTTGGGATAAATCCGTTTCAATGTGGCCGCGTAGCGCCGCGTGCCGATGGTGTCCGCCAACCGCATCAGCTTATCGTGAGTGGACGGCAGGTATTTTTTCAACCGCTCGAGGAACGTG
>DASYRO010000269.1:0-2489 GCA_036004385.1 Candidatus Acidiferrales bacterium | reverse complement strand
TTGTCTTCGCCACGGCGCTGTTCATGATGGTGCTGCTCATCCTGTGGGATAACCAGGTGGCTGCGCGCACCAGGGCGGAGCTTCCGCTCGTGCTGGGGCTGGCGGGAGCGGCAGGCGCTGTGTTTTTGATCGGGCTCTATGATGATTTGCGCGGCGCGCGTCCGTGGCAAAAACTGCTCGTGCAGTGCGCCGCCGCCGTGGGACTTTACTTCACCGGCTACCGCATCGAAATTCTGACCAACCCGTTCACGCACGGCCCCTCGCACCTCGGATGGCTGTCGCTGCCGCTGACCGTGCTGTGGCTGGTGGCCATTTCCAACGCGTTTAATTTGATTGACGGGCTCGACGGACTGGCCGCGGGCGTGGGCCTCTTCGCCACGGTGACTCTATTTTTGCTGGCCATGCTGCAAGCGCAGAGCTTCGTGGCGGCGACGACGGTGGCGCTGGCCGGCGCGCTCTTCGGATTTTTGCCGCACAACTTCAACCCCGCGCGGATTTATCTCGGCGATTCCGGCGCGCTCACCGTCGGCATGGTGCTGGCGGCGCTTTCCATCCACAGCGCGCAGAAGGGCCCCGTGCTGCTCACCGTGGCCATCCCGCTGATGATTTTTGGCCTGCCACTGCTGGACGCGAGCGTGACCACCGCGCGCCGCTTTCTTTCCGGCCAGCCGCTCTTCCACCGCGACGAAGAGCACATTCACCACCGCCTGCAAAAAATCGGACTCACGCCGCGCGGCAGCGTGCTGCTGCTCTACGGGCTGGCCGCGCTGTTCGCGCTGGCTTCGCTGCTGCTGGTGAACTACAAGGGCGCAGCGGGGTCGCTGATCGCGCTGCTCAGCGGCATCCTGGCATGGCTGGTGGTGCGGCAGATGCAGTACGCGGAATTCGCGGAGCTGGATTTGCACGTGCGCACGGAAATGCGCAGCCAGCGCAGCATCCTGCGCAACCATATCCTGTTGCGCAAAGCCGCCGCGGAACTGCGCGCCGCCGCGTCGCTCGAAGAAGCCTGGGACGTGGCCCGGCGCATTTTCGAGGCGCTGGAGTTTTCCTCCGCGGCCTGCGACCTCGCCGGGCGCGGCACCCTGCGCTGGAAGGTGCCGGGCGAAACGCCGGCGTCGCAGGACTCCGGCGCGTGGACGCTGACCATCCCGCTGGCGCACAACGGCCGCACGCTCGGCAAACTGCACCTGACGCGGCCCATGCACGACAACCCGCTGCTTTTCCGAGTCGCGCCGCTGCTGGAATTTTTTGCCACGGACTTCGCCACGCGACTGGCGCAGTTGTTCGAGCAGACGCCGGAAAGCAGGCTGCGAACCGCAGCCGGGGCGAGATGAAAGAAAAGGGTCAGGGGTCGGGGATCAGGGGAAGAAAATCACAACCTGACATTGACGTAAGCCGGCGCGGGAGCCTGGCGCGAGGGGCGCTGGGCGAAATCGAGCAGGAACCACGCGGCGGCAATCGCCGCCACGATGGCCAGCAAAAAATAAATCCAGTGCCGGCGGACGTGCTCCAGATAGACCTTCAGCACGCCGCGCCGCTTGCGCACGCGAAGGCGTTGCGCGCCACGGCCCGTCGCCGGAGCATGGCACCAGGGACACGCCTCCGCGCCGGCCTGCAGGTGGCCGCCGCAATTGGCGCAGATGCGCGAGATGTGGATTTCCGCAGGCATGGATGAATAGATGTTACAAGTCAGGCAATTGAAGAGCAACAAAAGAAGTGGCGCGCGTTGAGTGGTAAGTAGCGCTTAAAATGAACGACCTCGTCTCCTATTTGCTGGCCCAGGCCCGCTACCGTCCGGTGGCCACGGCGAAATTTACCGCCGGAGAAATCTGGCGGCGCGGGCGGCTGCGTCTGCTGGATTCGCTGGAGCGCAGCCTGCCGGATTGCTCGACCTACCGGCTGTGTGCGCGCTTTGCGCCGTTTTATCCGGCGCGGGCGCTGGACGCGGCGGAGTTCGGCAGCCGTTACCTGCGCGCGGCGGAAGCGGCGCTAGCCCACGCGGAAGAAATTCACCACCACGAGTTTGAAATTTTCGGCGAGCGTTTCACGCTCGGCGCGGAAATTGACTGGCACGCCGATCCGAAGACCGGTCATCGCTGGCCGCTGCGTCCGGCGGGCGAATTGCGCATCGTGGGCGCGGCAGGCGGCGCGGACGTGAAGCGTCCGTGGGAGCTGGCGCGGTCCCACCATCTTCTCCCGCTCGGCAAAGCGTATCTGCTGACGCGCGATCCGCGCCATGCCGCGGAATTTGCCGCGCAGCTCCGGCACTGGCTGAAAGAAAATCCCTATCCGCGCGGCATCCACTGGGCCATGCCCATGGAAGCGGCGGTCCGTGCGGTGAACTGGATCGCCGCGGCGGCGTTTTTTGCGGACGATGCGGCGCTCGATGAGGCGTTCTGGCAGGAATTTCTGCGCGCGCTGTTTCTCCACGGGCGGTTTGTGTTCGCGCACCGCGAATGGAATCCCGTGGCCCGCGGAAATCACTATCT
>DASYRO010000268.1:0-3338 GCA_036004385.1 Candidatus Acidiferrales bacterium | reverse complement strand
GGCTGCGATAAGCACGCACGGCGCGCAGTTTGTTTTCGAGATGTGACGAAATGTCCACGATCTTATCCAGCCGCTGAATCGGCGTCCACAGTTCGAACATGAACACGACGGGCCGCTGGCCGTTCAAAGCGCTCACCGACTTTCGCACCAGTCGCGCAGCGCCGCGATGATCGGGATGCGTTTCGCGCTCGTGCGTCACGTAGATGTTGTCCGGGCTGAACGCTCGTAACTCCGCTTGCAGGCGCCGGACGAGTCCGTCAGTCGCCCGCACCGCTCCGTCCGGGGCGCGCCAGAATTCCAGATGCCGCACGCCGAGAATGCGGGCCGCCTCGCGCGCTTCCTGTTCACGCAGCCGCTTGGTTTCCACCTCCGTGCGGCCGTGCCCTCCCTTTTCGCCGGACGTGAGATAGACAACTTTCACCACGTCGCCCTGCTCCGCGTGCTCAAGCAACGTGCCCCCGCAGCCAATGGCTTCGTCGTCGGGATGCGGGCTGAGCACGAGGATGCGGTTCATGGGACGAGAGACGTCGCGGTGCGCGCCGGGTCGCGTGCCAGCGCCTTCGGATTGTAAAGTCCCCAGGTGCGGACGCGGTTCACGCGCGTCGCGAAGCGCGACTTGAAAGCTTCGTCGCCGAGACCGAAGTCAAACGTGTGCGCGCCTTCCGCGATGGCGGCGAGCAAAAGTTGGCGCAGCAGCACTTCGCCCGGCGAATGCCGGGCCAGCTCAAGGGCAAAACTCGGTTTATACCAAAAGAAATTCCCGCGATAACAAAAGCCGAAGTGGAAAGCGATGGCGCGATCCTGCCAATCCAGGCGCGTGAAACGCAACCATCCTGCTTTAGCCGCCGCCGACGTCACGGCGCGGTAAAAGCGTTGCTGGGCTGCATCACAAAACAGGCTCGGATGCGGCGTGGCCGCCCAGCGCCGGCGATGCTGCTCGAAGAACGCTTCCAAATGCGGCAGAATTTCTTCGCCTCGGCTCAGATGCGAGATTTTCAGCAGCCCGTCGCGCGTAAAAAATCGCTCGTGACGCACCAGACTTTTCTTGTTCGCAGCGGCCAAAGCGATTTCCCGCTTGGCCGCGATGTCCAATGCCGGCGCGGGCAGGTCGCCTTCGTCAAGAAACTGCAAGCCAAGGCGCGCCGCCGCCGCCTCAAGGTGGCGACCCGTCTCTGAATCATCGGGCACGTGGTAAAATACGAAACCGATGAAGCCCGGCACGCGCCGCTTTGCTTCGCCAAGCAGCGCGTCGAGAATTTCCGACTCGCGGACGTCGCCGATGAAGTTGAGATAATCGGAGCCACCTGAACCAACAAAATAAACCATCCCCGCTTCGGTGAAGAGCGGCGCGAGTGCCACGACCTCGCCATCGCGCTCGGCGGCAATGAGCAATAGTTCGCCGCGACCAAACGACGCCCACCACGCCGACTGCCATTCGTGAGTGAGAAACACAACGTCGCTCTGGCCGACAGCCAGCAGCCGTTCCCATTCAGCCTGGCAAAATGAGGGATCGTTAAATCCGCGCAACAGCCGCGTTGTGATGGTTGCCGTGGTCATGATTTCGTAGCGACCGGCCACTTGCCGTTCGCGACTGAGGCGTAGAAGGCCTCAATCCGCTCGATGCACACGCGGCTCTCAGCTTCCGCCACCACAAAGCTCCGCGCCGCTTCGCCCATTGCCTGGCGGACGGTGGCATCACGGAACAAGGAACGCAGAGCCGTCGTGAGCGCTGGGACGTCCTCCGGCGGCACGAGCAGCCCGTTCTTGCCGTGCCGCACAACTTCGGCCACGCCGCTGCCTTCGCACGCGATGACGGGCAGGCCGCAGGCCATCGCTTCGAGATAGACAAACCCTGGCCCGCCTTCGTATTGCGAGGGCGCGGCGAAAACATGGGCGCGCGAAAAATGCTCCGGCAGTTGGCTCGGCTGCACGAAGCCGGGCAGGTCGAGCAAATCCGGCAAGCCTGCTGACTCCGAAAGCTTTCGGAGTTCGTCCAAAACCTTTGGTTCACCGCGTCCGAGCAAGCGAACTTGCAGGCCGGGCAATTCGCCGGCCAGCCGGCACGCTGCTTCGGCCAGCAGATGCACACCTTTGTTGCGGGCCAGTTTTCCCGCAAAGATGATCGTCGGGCGCGTCGCCTTCGGCACCGGGCGCGGCGCGAAGAGTTCCGTATCCACACCCGCGTGGAGCACTGGAATGTGGTCGCGGCTCAAGCCGTACTGCTTCGCGCACCAGTCCGCCGAACAGCGACTCGAAGAAAACACCGCATCCGCAAGGCGCAGACAAGTTCCTTCCATCGCTGTGCCAGTGCGGTAAAATTCTGAATCGGTTTCCGGCCAGCCCATGGTGTGCGCGAACATGACGAGCGGGCCGTGCAGATGAATCACTGTGGGAATGCGATTCCACGCGGTCCGGTTCAGCAAGTGAACGTAGCCTTCTGCGCTCCACTCTGGAAAATCAACGATGTCGAGCGGTGTCTGCGTATGGAGCACCGCGATGGCCGCCGCCACTTCGCCGCTGTAAGTGACCCAATCAGCCGTTTCGGCATAGAGCGGCATCCGCGCCTCGAGGCCGGGAATGCGCGTAACGCGAACACCGTTGTCCACGCGCTCCGTGCGCCCGCCATTGAGGCTGCGCGAAATCACGTGGACCTCATGTCCGCGCGCCGCCAGGCCGTGCGCCTTCAAAAACGTCTGCGAGCCGATGCCGCCTTTGGCAGTTTCGGGAGGGTATTCCTGCGAGACGAGGGCGATTCTCATGCTGTTGCCGAGTGTGCAAGCTCGTTCGTGTTCTTAATCCTAATCTTAATCTTACTCGTAATCTTAATCGTACGGGCGCTTCGGTGGAATGCTCGGATTAATTGTAAGATTAAGATTAAGAGTAAGAGTAGGAGTAAGATCAAGACGGCGAGGGAAGCGCGGTTCATACATCGCTCTTTAAGAGCTGGTCGGCACTGGCATTTGGTTTTCTGACGTGCTTGTGAGCGACACCAGCCGCCCGCGTTCCAATTGAAGCCGCACGTCGCAGATGTCCAGCGTACCCAAGCGGTGCGCGATCATGAACGTGGTGCGGCCCTGCATCAATCGCTCCATGGCTTCGAGAATCAGCGCTTCGGTCTTCACGTCCACAGAACTGGTCGGCTCGTCGAGAATCAAAATCGGGGCGTCCTTCAAAAAGGCGCGAGCGAGCGAGATGCGCTGGCGCTCGCCGCCGGAAAGTTGCACGCCGCGTTCGCCGGCTTCGGTATGGTAACCTTGCGGCAGGCGCGAAATGAAATCGTGCGCGTTGGCGGCCTGCGCGGCAGCGGTGATTTCCGCCTGGCTCGCATTGGGCCTGGC
>DASYRO010000267.1:0-16832 GCA_036004385.1 Candidatus Acidiferrales bacterium | reverse complement strand
AGCGCGGCGCGTACTCGGTCCGGCAGCGCGCGCGGGTCCGGTTCGCGGTCCACGCGCAAGACCTGCTGTCGCGCGGTGTGCGTGAAGCCGGCGAGGTAGCGCGTCTTTCGGGGCGTGGCCCATCCGCGCACGCGGAGAATTCCGCTCGCGTTCACATTCTTGCGGCGAAAATAATCCACCAGCGCTTCGCCGGCCGCGTCATCGCCGACCACACCGACGGGTAGCACCGTTGCGCCGAGATCGGCGAGATTGTTCACGGCATTCGCGCCGCCACCGGGTACCAGTTGCGTTTCGCGGTGCCGCAGAATCAGCACGGGCGCTTCCCGCGAGACGCGCGAGATTTCCCCGTACACGAATTCATCCGCCACCAGGTCGCCCAGGACGGCAATGGTCTGCCGCGGAAACGCGTCCACAAGGTCGGCCAGCCGGCTGAGGTCAACGCTCACTTCGACTCCTTCAGGATGACGTCCACGGCCTGCTCGAGATTTTCCACGACGTGCCGTGGCTGGCGCTTCCACTTGGCGCGGTTCCATTCGTACTCGCCCCGGCCGTATCCGGTCAACACGAGGATGCTCCGGCAGCCCGCCGCGTGAGCCATTTCCAGGTCCGCGTAGCGATCGCCCACCAGCCAGGAACCGCGCAGCACGAGCCGGTGCTCGCGCGCCGCGCGAACCAGCATGCCCGGGCGCGGCTTGCGGCACGCGCAATCCTCCGCGAGCCCATGCGGACAAAAATAAATGGCGTCCACACGCGCGCCACCGGCGGCCAAGTCAGTAATCATCCGTTCGTGGACCCGCTGGATCATCTCCTCCGGAAAGAAACCGCGCGCGACTCCGGACTGATTGGTCACCACAATGACCGAAAGCCCGGATTCATTCAGCCTGCGTATTGCCGGCGCGGAAAACGGGTAGAGGTGAAAGCGGCTGAGATGATTCACGTATCCGACTTCTTCGGCAATGGTGCCGTCGCGGTCAAGAAAGACGGCGTGGCGCTGCGGCTTCGACTCAGGCAAGGCTGGCGTGTCCCTTCTTGATCCAGTCGCGCGCAGCGGAATAGACGGCGTCCACTTCCACGCGGGTCATGCAGCGATGGTCAATCGGACAATGCCGCAGAAAACACGGACTGCACGCTACGCGATGCTGCACGAGCGTGCGCCACGGCGTCACCGGCGCGGTGCCCTCGGGATCCGTCGGCCCGAAGACCGCCACCACGGGCAGCCCGACCGCGGCGGCCACGTGCATCGCGCCGGAGTCGTTGCCGATGAACAGGTCGCACGAGGCGTACAGCGCGGGCAAATCCGCGATGTTCGTCGCGCCCGCGAGCTGCACGGGCTGGCGCTTCATGGCCGCGGCAATTGTTCCAACGACCTCGCGCTCGCCGGCAGAGCCGAAAAGTATAACATCGGCTCCGAACTCGGCAATCAGGCGATCCGCGAGAGCGGCGTAACGCTCCGCGGGCCAGCATTTCGCGGAGCCGTACGCCGCACCCGGCGCCATCGCCACGCGCACCACGCGCGGCGCACCGGGGACTCCGGCTTGTTCCAAACTCTCTTCCGCGCGCTCCATCGCTTCTGGAGAAACTTGAATGCTGATGCGGTTTACTTCGGGCAAGTGTTCGAGCCAACCCGCGCGGCGCAGGAGCTCCAGGTAGTAAAAGCTCTCGTGCGCGGGGAATTCTCCCGCCGACGGAACGCGAATCGCGTCCGTCAGCAGCCACGATCGCGTATCGCGCGCATAACCGATGCGTTGCGGTACACGCGCACGCCAAGCCAGCCACGCCGCTTGAAACGCGTTTTGAAATAGCACGGCAGTATCAAACTTTTCGGCGCGCAGTTCCCGCGCCAGACGTTCGAGACCGAAGACACCCTTGTGGGGGCCTTCATGGTCAAAAACGAAAAGCCGGTTGGCCCAGGGCTGGCCCTGAAAGAGTCCGCTTACCCATTCGCGTCCCAGGAGCACGATTTCCGCGCCGGGCCACCGCGCACGAATCGCTTCGAGCGCGGGAATGGACATCACCGCATCGCCGACCCAGTTCGGCAATCGCACCAGGATTTTCATTGCCGGTTTTCCCCGCGCTTGCGCGATACGATTGCAAGAATCGTGTCCCAGAATTCCTCGGGCTCAGAAACGCGCATGCTGATCAGACAACTGTAGAGCGGCAGCTTCTGAAAACGAACTTCGCCGAGATTGTAGATGTCCTTCTGCGTGCAGATCAGCGCCTCGGCGCCGGCGGCGCTGGCCTCGTTTTCAAGCTCTTCGGCCTCCGCCCGCGAGTAGCGATGATGATCTGGAAACTCTCGCTGGCCGACGAGCTCCATACCCCAATGGCGCACGTCGTCGAAGAAAGCGGCAGGATTTCCGATCGCGCAAAACGCGAACACCTTACGCCCGAGCCACTCCGCCGGAGCGCCCGGCTGGGCAGTGTTCTCAGCCACACGGACGTCATCGAGCTGTGTTTGCGCGTAGAAAATCGGCGCTGCCGAGTGGCGCCGCACGACCGCTTCAACGGCCGGCGCACGCTCGCTGCGCGTGATTAGCACGACATCCGCGCGGGCCAGCGCGGAAACAGGCTCTCGCAGGCGGCCGGTGGGGAGCAAGCGCCCGCCGTCAAACGGAGCCGTGGCATCAATCAGCACGATATCAACGTCGCGAGCGAGTTGCAGATGCTGAAAGCCGTCGTCGAGGACAAAACGCTCGATGCCTTGCCGTTCCAGTGCAGTGCCGTGCGCAAAACGGTCCGAGCCGACGCCGATGAGCGCTTTCGGCCCCAAGCGTTGCCCCAGCAGCCATACTTCATCGCTGAGGCGACTCTGAGGAGGATTGCTGATGTTTGCAGATGGGATCGAATTGATCCGCGCGGAGCCTCGATAGCCGCGGCTGAGAATGCCGACGGCCCTGCCGCTGTCAATCAGCCGCTGTGCGATCCACGCCACCATGGGCGTCTTGCCAGTACCGCCAACGGTCAAATTGCCGACGCTGATTACAATTCCTTTCAGACGCCTTTGACGAAATATTCGATTTCGGTAGGCGAGCGCGCGGAGGCGAACGATGCCCTCAAAAAGAAACGAAAACGGCCAGAGCAGAGCGCGAAGACTAGGATGCAACTTCACGCGCCGCTCCGCTCAGCATCGAGAACCGCCGCGATTCGCTGCAGGGATTTTGAAGTGGCGCCGCGATTCTTTTCGACCAGCGCCTTGGCAGCTTCTCCCATAGAGCGGCGTTTGTTCTCCCCGCGAATCAAATCCACCCATGCACCGCCCAATTCGTGCTCGTTGCCAACTTGCACGGCCGCGCGCGCGGCGAGGAAGTCCGCGGCCATCTCCTGAAAATTTTCCATGTGCGGGCCAAAGACGGGCGCTCTGGCAAACGCGGCAGGCTCCAGGATGTTGTGCCCGCCACGGGGAACAAGCGAGCCGCCCACAAACACCGCATCGGCGAGGCGATAGAGTGCGGCCAGCTCGCCCATCGAATCCAGCAGCAACAAGTCCGCGCCTTCGTCCAGCGGCTCGCTGAAGGAGAGCGCACTGCGACGCGCGATTTTCCAACCGCGCTCTTCGGCGATGCGCGCGGCCGCGTCGAAGCGTTCCGGCTTGCGCGGCGCGAGCACCAGCAGCGCGCGGCGGAATGTCCGCCCGACGATATCAAACGCCGCCAGCACAGGCTCTTCTTCATCTTCCACCACGCTGCCGGCGACGATCACCGGCCAGCGCTCCTGCTCAGCAATCTGTTTTTCGAGCCACGCTTCCATCGCGCTCCCGCACGGCGGAGCAAAATCATATTTCAGATTCCCGGTCACCTCCATGCGTTCTTCCGGCGCGCCCAATTCCAGCAGGCGGCGCGCGTCCGCATCGCTCTGCATTAGAAACAACGAGGCATCGTCGAGGACGCGCCCGACAAATCCACCGAAAAAACCGTTCAGCGCGCGATATCTCCGGAATGACTTTCCCGAGATGCGGCCATTAACGAACAGCACGGGCACGCCCATGCGGCGGGCCTCTCGCAGGAAGTTGGGCCAGATTTCCGTTTCCATGATGACGATGAGGCCGGGCTGGATCACGCGAAAAACACGTCGCACAGCGAACGTCCAGTCCAGCGGAAAATAAAAAATGCCGTCGGCGAAAGCCATTCGCTCGCGAGCGAGCGTTTGCCCCGTTTGCGTCGTCGTAGAAACGAACAGCTTGCGCTGCGGGTAACGCTCTTTGAGCGCCCGGGCCAGCGCGACGCCGGCAAACACTTCGCCAACGGAAACCGCGTGCAACCAGATGGAGCCTCGCGCGCCGCTGGCCGCGGAAAGGATTGCGCATGGCAGCGTACCGAGACGCTCATTCAAATTGTGAAAATATTTGCCGCTGTCCAGCCCGCGCACGAGAAAATACGGCAGCAGCAAAATCATGGCGATGGCGGTCAGCAGGCTATAAAGAAGATACATGCGGTCCCGCGGCGCGGGACGGCTATTATAGTGGCACGCGTGGCCGGATACAGCAGGCATCCCGCAGCAAGGCGTGGCATCTTATCATCGGCAGATGGGTTGCTCTGTGGCGACATGACAAGAAAAATTGTAATTCTGGCGATAGTCGCAGCGCTGGCGACATGGCGTGTGGCGCCCCAGCAACGCGATCCAACAATGCTGCCCGCACACGAAGCGCACGACGGTTTGCTCATCGCCGCCGACCCTTTCGACGACGCTGCGCGATCCAAGGAGCGCTTCGGCAAGAAATCTCCGCACTCGGCTGGGATTTTGGCACTGGAAATCTATTTCAAGAACGAGACCGATAAAGCCGTCCGCGTGGATCTGAACAGCATCCGCCTGGTCATCGAATCGCCGGGGCAGGAGCGGCAACAGATTCACTCCATGACGGTGGAAGAAGTGGCCAATGCCATCGTGTACCCGCAGGGCTTGAATCCGACCGCGCCGCGCAAGCCGCTTCCCCGGCCTTTCCCGGGGGGACGAACCGGCAACAAGGATAAGGATGTCAAGCAGGTCGAGGACGTGCTGCGGCCGCTGGCGCTGGAAATGGATATCGTGCCGCCGCGGGCCACGGTGCGCGGTTTAATTTTTTTTGACCTGAACGGCCATTTCGAAAAACTGCGCGATTCCCAGCTTTACGTCCCTGACCTGGCCTTTATGCGGGACGGCAAGGCGCTGATGTTTTTCGAAGTGGATTTGTCGAAGGCCGCGCGCAGGTAACGCCCGCTCAATTCCGTCTTCGGCGCGGTGACCCGAATTCGCATCTCGCAATGAAATGCGGACAGACTGAAAGTTTGTCCCGTGGGCTGATTTGCCGAAATCGCGCGGCTCGGCTAAAATCGTTTGCGCACGATCGTACAGAGTTGCGATTTCGGCAGCCGACTGTTCTTCTTCCGTCGCGCCACCGCTCATGAGATTTCTCGACGAACTGAACCCGCGGCAGAGAGAATGTGTCCTCGCGGCGGAAGGGCCGGTGCTGGTGCTAGCCGGCGCGGGCAGTGGAAAGACGCGCGTGATCACCTATCGCGCCGCGCACCTCATCGCCGAAGGCATCCCCGCCGAGTCCATCCTCAGCGTTACGTTCACCAACAAAGCCGCGGAGTTAATGAAGCAGCGAATTTTCGGATTGCTCTCCCGCAACGGATTGTTTGCCAAGCCATGGGTGTCCACGTTTCACTCATTTTGCGCGCGCTTCCTTCGTCAAGAGGCCTCGCGTCTGGACCTCGACCGCAATTTTACGATCCTCGACGAAGACGACCAGCTCGCCGCCGTCAAGTTGGCGATAAAGGATGCGGGCGGCCAGCATAAAGCGCTGACGCCGCGGAATATGCTGGAACGGATCAGCAACGCCAAGAATGCCCTCGTCACACCCGAACTGATGGAAGCGCAGGCGGCCGAGCCGCGAGGCCGATGGGTGGCGCAGATCTACCGCCGCTACCAGGAAATCCTGCATAGGTCGGACGGGTTGGACTTCGATGATCTGCTTCTTCGCGCCGTGTCTGGCCTGCAGGAGCAAGACGAGATCCGCGAGCGCTGGACCACGCGTTTCGGTTTCCTTCAGGTGGATGAATATCAGGATACGAATCCGGTGCAGTACAAGCTCGTCCATTTGCTGGCCGGAAAGCAGCGCAACGTGTGCGTGGTCGGCGACGAGGACCAGGCCATCTACGGCTGGCGCGGCGCAGACGTCGGCAACATCCTGCGCTTCTCGGAGGATTTTCCGGGAGCGCAGGTAATCCGGCTGGAAGAAAACTATCGCTCGACGCAAAGCATCCTGGATGCTGCGCTCGGCGTGGTGGGGAACAATATCCGGCGCCTCGGGAAAACGCTTCTCGCGACGCGCGGCAAAGGCCCGGCGCTGCGCTATTACGAAACCCGCGACGCGGCCAGCGAGGCGGAATTTGTCGCCGGGGAAATCTTCAATATCCAGCGCCGCGAACTGGACGCGCATTGCGCTGTGCTCTACCGCACGAACGCGCAATCGCGCTCCTTTGAAGAAGCCCTGCGCCGGCTGGGGACCCGTTATCGCGTCGTCGGAGGATTCAGTTTCTACCAGCGCGCGGAAGTGAGAGATGCGCTGGCCTATCTACGGTTAGTGTTGAATCCAGACGACGATCTCGCGTTGCTGCGCATCCTGAACACGCCACCGCGCGGCATCGGCAAGGCCACCGAAGACGCCCTCCGCGAGCTGGCCGGGCAGCGCGGCACGTCGCTGTGGGTCGCGCTGGAGGAAATGGCCGCCACCAAAGCCCCATTGCGCGAGTTTCGCGGCTTGATCCGCGGGCTTCGCGAAGAAGCGGTCGAGCAAAATGCTCCGCCGGCCGAATTGCTTCGGCACATCCTGGACCGCACGGGCTACGTCGATCTGCTCGAGCAGCGCGACAGCGTAGAGGACACGATGCGAGCTGAGAACCTTCGCGAATTGGTCAATGCGCTGGCGGAACACACCGAAGCTGGCGGAGAGCTTCCCGATTTTCTCGACCAAGCTTCACTGGTCAGCGATGCCGACGATTACGACGAGCGCGCGCAGGTTACGCTTCTGACGCTGCACAGCGCCAAAGGACTGGAATTCGAGCATGTGTTTCTCGCCGGGATGGAGGAAGGACTCTTTCCGCACAGCCGCTCGATGGAGGATGCCGGGCAGCTCGAGGAAGAGCGCCGGCTCTGCTACGTCGGCATGACCCGCGCGAAAGAAACGCTCACGCTCACGCGCGCGCTCTACCGGCGCATTTACGGCAACGAGGAAATGGTGAACTCCGAGCCTTCCCGTTTCCTGCGAGAAATCCCCGGCGAACTGATTGAATCGGCGCCCGGCTCGCTGGCCGCGCCCGGGGAAACCCGTCGGTACGAGCCGGACCCGGAATACGACGCGGAGGAATTCCGCCGCCGCCGCGGATATGCGCAGCGGCCCGCCGCGCGACGCACGGTTGCCGCTCCGCGGCGGGCGCGCAAAAACGAGAATCCACTGGTCGGCGCGCGCGTCCGGCACCCCACCTACGGCATGGGCACGATTGTCGGCGTCGAAGGCGACGAAGGGGACCGAAAATTCACGGTCAGCTTCACCGACCATGGCGTAAAAAAGCTGATGGAGCGTTTCGCGAATCTCCAATTGGCATGACATCGCTCGTATTTCTGCGGCGAAAAATCCTCGCACCCGTTGCACAACGGGTTTGGGCCATGTAGAGTTTTCCCGCTTCTGTGAAGGGGGTCTGTGGCCTCACAACTCTTTCGCACAAAAAGCATCGACCGGCTTATCGCCGAATCTGAAGAGCCCGAGCGCCGGCTGAAAAAAACGCTTGGCGTGCTGGCTCTGACGGCGCTGGGCATCGGCGCAATTATCGGCACCGGCATTTTTATTCTGACCGGGACCGCAGCGGCCGGAGAACAAGTGCAGAATGCGTCGCTGCTGAAGGCGCCGCTGCTGGACGTGCTCCTGCATGGAAGAGATGCCGTCAGCCAAATGGGACGGCCGGGTGCGGGTCCGGCGATCGCGATTTCTTTCTTCGGCGTGGCACTGGTGTGCGCGCTGGCCGGGCTGTGCTATGCGGAGCTTGCGTCGATGATTCCCATCGCCGGCAGCGCGTATACTTATACCTACGCGACGCTCGGCGAGCTGGTCGCGTGGATTATTGGCTGGGACTTGATCCTCGAGTATGCCGTCTCCAACATGGCCGTCGCCGTGGGATTTTCCGCGTATGTGGACAGCCTGCTGCAAAGTTTCGGCATTCATCTTCCTTCGTCACTCGTTACGCCGGCGTTCACGCCGGCGGCTGGATGGAACCTCAATTTCAATTTGCCCGGGTTTATCGTGGTCATGCTGCTGACGATGATCCTGGTGAAAGGCATCAAGGAATCGGCGGAAGCCAACAGCATCATGGTAGGCGTGAAGCTGGTGGCGATCTGCATTTTTATTATCGCGGCAGCGAGATTCATCAAGCCGGAATACTGGAAGCCGTTCATGCCCAACGGCTGGCAGGGAGTGCTCACCGGCGGCTCCATCGTATTTTTCACGTACATCGGATTTGATTCCGTTTCCACCGCCGCGGAAGAGTGCAGGAATCCCAAGCGCGATCTCCCGCTGGGAATTCTGTTTTCGCTGTTTATCTGCGCGACATTTTACGTGGCCGTGGCCATCGTGCTGACCGGCATCCAGCCATACAAAATATTCCTCGGCGACGCCGCGCCGGTGGCCACGGCACTGAAAAATATCGGCCTGGATTCGGTGCAGCGGATTGTCACCGTCGGGGCGCTGACCGGAATGCTCTCTTCCCTGCTCGTCTTTCAACTGGGCCAGGCGCGCGTGTGGTTTGCAATGTCGCGCGACGGCCTGCTGCCCAAAACTTTCTCCAAGGTGCATCCCAAATTCCGCACGCCATACGTTGCTACGTGGATTGCTGGGATTTTTGTGGGCATTCCGGCGGGCATTTTCGATATCGGCACGCTGGCCGATCTTTCGAACATTGGCACGCTCTTCGCCTTCGTGCTGGTGTCCATTGCTGTGCTTGTGCTGCGGCGAACACAACCCGACCGGCCGCGTGCGTTCCGCGTCCCGATGGCCTGGGTGACCGCACCGCTTTCCATATTTTTCTGCTTCATTCTCATGGCCGGGCTGCCGCTGGAGAATTGGATTCGCTTCGTCGTATGGCTGGCGATCGGACTGGTAATTTACTTCACGTACAGCCGCTACCGCAGCGAGCTGCGGAATGCGGGGGCGGCGGACCGACGTTGAGCGCGCGCCGGCAAATTCGGTTTTCGGGCCGGAGGGTAGCCGCAATCGTCGCGATCTTTGCGGTGCTCGGTATACCGGAGGTTGCGTTCGCCTGGGGCGCGAACGCGCATAAGTTAATCACCAACAAAGCTGTAGATACGCTTCCGCCGGACATCCGCCCGTTTTTCGAAGCGCACCGCAATAACCTCATGCAGCAGTCTGCGGAGCCGGCGGACTCGAAAAATCCCGTCGCGGAACGCCGCAATCGCTACATTTTTCTGGACCGGTACGGACGCTTCCCGTTCGACAGTTTGCCGCGCGACTACAAGACCGCCGTGCGCAAAATGACCAAGACCAAGCTGGATGCAAACGGCGTGCTGCCCTGGCAGATTGGTTTATACAGCGAGAAATTGACCAACGCGCTCAAGGCGCGCAACTGGGAAGAAGCGCGGCAGTTCGCGGCGCTGCTGGCGCACTACGTCGCGCAGGCGCATGATCCGCTCGCCACGACGGAGAATTTCGATGGCCGTCTGACCAACCAGTTCGGCGTGGACCAGCGTTTCGGATCGAGTCTTGTGGACCGCTACTCACTTTTCTTTTTCATCCGGCCCAACGAAGCCGTGCACATCAGCGATCCGACCGATCACGCCTTCGAAAGCTGCCTGAACGCGCATAGTTGGCTGGAACAGATTCTGCTTGCTGACCGCCGCGCGCGCCGTGGACTGCCGGACTATACCGACGAATATTACGACCGCCTCTACAATCAGGCCGGCGCGATCCTCATCCGCGGCGTCTCCGATGCGGCCGCCGACGTTGGCTCCTACTGGCTGACGGCGTGGATTAATGCCGGGCGTCCGCAGCTTCCGGGCCGGTGACCTGAAATCCTTGCGCGTCGTGCACCGAGATTTCATGACTCCTCTTTCCCCGCAAGAAAAACTGCACGCCCTGCCGAAGGCCGAGCTGCACCTGCACCTCGAAGGAACTGTCGCGCCGCGCACGGTCGTGGAGCTGGCTGCGCGTTACGGCGTGACCCTCACTGAATCAGAAGCGCTGGCTCGCTATCAGTACTCGGACTTCCGCGGATTCCTCGATGCCTTCAAATGGGTGACGTCGTTTCTTCGCGGGCCGGCAGATTTCGCGCTCGTCACCCGGCGCATGGCCGAGGAACTGATTTCGCAAAATGTCGTATATGCGGAAGTGTTCGTTGCCGTCGGCGTTCTGTTGCGTCGCAAGCAGGACGTGGAGACTATCTTTCGCGCGATCCACGGTGCCGCGGACGAAGCGCGAAAAAACGGTTTGCAGCTGCGATGGATTTTAGACGCTACGCGGCAATTCGGAGTGCAGGCCGCGATGGAAGTGGCGCAATGGGCGGCGCGGTTTAAAGACGCGCACGTGGTCGCGTTCGGGATGGGCGGCGACGAGCTATCCGTCCCGGCCAAGGAATTTCGCGCCGTGTATGATTATGCGGAGAGCCAGGGACTGCATCGTCACATCCACGCGGGAGAGATCGGCGGGCCGCAAATCGTCCGCGAGGCCATTGAGCACCTCCACATCGAACGCGTCGGCCACGGCATCGCGGTCATGCACGACGCCCCGCTGATGGAATCACTAGCCGCCGCGCAAGTTCCGCTGGAAGTTTGTCCCACGAGCAACCTGTTCACCGGCGCACTGGCTCGGCAACGCGGCAAGGCGCTCGCGCAGATAGAAGACCATCCGCTCGGCGAACTGTGCCGGCGAGGACTGAAAGTTACGCTGGCTTCCGATGACCCGGCGATGTTTCATACCAGTCTGGAGGGCGAATACGACCTTGGCTTGCGGCTCGGTCTGACGCTGGAAGAGGTCGCTCGCATTGCCGAACAAGGATTTGCCGCGGCATTTCTTCCCCCGGAAGAGAAAAGCGGCCTGTTGGGCGCATTTCATTCCAAACGGGAAGCGCTCGGATTATAATCCCCCCGATGAAAGCACATGTATGGGTAATGCTGAAGCCAACGGTGCTCGACCCGCAGGGGCAGACGATTCAGCACGCGCTTGCATCGCTCGGATACACGGAAGTGAAGGATGTCCGCCAGGGCAAATTTTTTGTTCTGGAGCTGAACGGGCTGAGCCGCCAGGCTGCGCAAGCGCAGGTCGAGAAAATTGCGAAAGACGTCCTGACCAACCCGGTGATCGAGCAATTCCGCTTCGAAATCGTCGAATGACCCCAGCCTTTCCCTGCTAACGCTTCGGAAACGCGTACATCGCAGCCAGCGACACCTGCGACGGATGTGTTATTCTCATGCAGAAGGTGTCTGTCTTCCCCGAGGCGCCGAAGCGGTCTGACAGGAGCAAGCCAACGTGTGCGGGATTGTCGGTTACATCGGTTCCAAAAAAGTTGTGCCGTTGATTCTGGACGGACTGAAGCGGCTGGAATACCGCGGCTACGATTCGGCGGGCATCGCCGTCGTGGATAAGAATGGCAAGATGGAGATGCGCCGCGCCTCCGGCAAGCTGCGCAACCTTGAGGAAGCCATCCGGCTTTCCCCGCTCGATGGCGTGTACGGAATTGGCCACACGCGCTGGGCCACGCACGGGCGTCCCACGGAAGAAAACGCTCACCCGCACCGCGATTGCACGGGCGAACTCGTCGTCGTGCACAATGGCATTATCGAAAACTATCTGGAACTGAAGCACGAACTGGAAAAAGAGGGCCACAAGTTCGTCACCGAAACGGATACCGAAGTTGTCGCGCACCTGGTCGAAAAATATTCGAAAACCGGGCCGCTGGAAGAAGCGGCGCGCAAAGCGGTGCGGCAGTTGCGTGGCGTCTACGCCCTGGCCATCGTTTCCACGAAAGACCCCAACAAGATTGTCGCCGCGCGCTGGGGCCCGCCCGCGGTCATCGGATTGGGCAACAACGAGTATTTTGTGGCCAGCGACATCCCGGCGATTCTGTATCACACCCGCGACGTCTTCTTCCTCGCCGATGGCGACCTCGCCGTGATCACTCCGCAGGGCGTTCGCTTGCTGGATTTCGAAGGCCGCGCCATCCAGCGCCCGGTGCAGCACGTCACCTGGGACCCCATCATGGCGGAAAAGGGCGGGTTCAAACATTTCATGCAGAAAGAAATTTTTGAGCAACCCCGCGCCGTCCGCGACACTTTGCTCGGGCGCATCTCGCTGGAGACCGGAAAAATCTTCCTCGACGAGATGGACATCACCGAAGAGGAGTTCCGGACGTTCCGCAACGCGCGCATCGTGGCGTGCGGCACGAGCTGGCACGCTGCTGTGGCCGGCAAATTCATGATCGAAAGCCTGGCCCGCATTCCCGTGGAAGTGGATTACGGCAGCGAGTTCCGTTATCGCGATCCAATCGTGGATAGCAAGACGCTGGCAATCGTCATCAGCCAGTCCGGAGAAACGGCGGACACGCTCGCCGGACAGCGCGAGGCGCGCAGCAAGGGCGCGAAGACGCTGGCCATCTGCAATGTGGTCGGCGCGATGATTACGCGCGAGGCCCACGGCACCATCTATACGCACGCCGGTCCGGAAATCGGCGTGGCCTCCACGAAAACCTTCAGCGGGCAGCTCACCGCTCTCTATTTGCTGGCGCTGTATCTCGCGCAGGTACGCGGCGATTCGCCAGCGGATCAGGCGCGTGTGGCCCTGCAGGAATTGACCCGGCTGCCGCAGAAGATGGAAACGGTTTTACAGCGCGACGAGGAGTACGAAGAGCTCGCAAGAAAAACTTTCCGTTACACCGACTTCCTCTATCTCGGCCGCGGCATTCATTACCCTATCGCTCTGGAAGGCGCGCTAAAGCTCAAGGAAATTTCTTATATCCACGCCGAGGGCTATCCCGCCGGGGAAATGAAGCACGGACCGAACGCGCTGATTGACGAGAATCTTCCCGTAGTCGTGCTGGCCACGCGCGATGAAAAAGACCCCGCGTCCATGACGCGCTACGAGAAAACCGTCTCCAACATCCAGGAAGTGCAGGCGCGCGACGGCATCGTCATTTCTGTCGTCACTGAAGGCGACACCCTTGCCAGGCAAGCGTCGGACCACGTCATCGAAATTCCCGAAGCGCCGGAACTGCTCGTGCCCATTCTGGAGATCATCCCGCTGCAATTGCTGGCTTACCACATCGCCGTGCGCCGCGGCTGCGACGTGGATCAGCCACGCAACCTGGCAAAGTCTGTCACCGTCGAATAAGATGTAGCGCATCATGCGGCGAATCATCACTCGTCAGATTCCTCTTCTCTTTGTTTCTATTCTGCTGCTCGCCTTCCCCGCCGCGGCGCAGACCGCCAAACTTTCCCAGGTCAAGGTGGCCGGTTCGAAACGATTTCCGGAGGCGCAGATCGCCGCGGCCTCCGGCCTGAAGATCGGAGAAACCGTTTCGCGCGAGGACATTCAACAGGGCGCTAACCGGCTGGCCGACCTGGGGCTCTTCGCCAATGTGCGCTACCGTTTCACCAGCCAGGGCGACAACGTAAGCGTCGAGCTCACGCTGGAGGACGTGCCGACTTTCCCGGTCCTCTTTGACAACTTCACGCTCTTCAGCGACGAGCAGCTCGCACAGGTGGTAAAGGACGCGGTTGTCCTGTTCGATGGCTCCGCTCCGGAACAAGGCTCCATCCTTGACGAAATGAGCGAAGCGCTGCGCCAATTTTTGCTGAAACGCGGAATCCAGGCGTCGGTCGAGCGCACCTTTCTCGCCGGCCCCGGCGAGTCCGGCATGATCCAGCGCTTCGAAATGAAGGGCATCACCGGCTTAAAGGTCGGCGCGGTACAGTTCGGCGATCCTCTTGCCGCGGAATCGACCAGGCTGACGCTGCCGGCGCGCGACCTGATCGGCAAACCCTTTTCGCGGTTTGCGGTCGAGGTCTTTGCCTCCGAACAGGTGCGTCCCGTTTATCTCGCTCGCGGCCACCTGCGCGTGCAGTTTGGAACGCCGGAGGCGCGTTTTACCGGCAATCCGACGCAGCCATTGCCGGACACCGTCACCGTATTCTTGCCGATTACGCCCGGCCCGGCGTATGTCTGGGGCGGGGTGACGTGGACCGGCAATTCCATCTTCATCCCGCAGGCGCTGGTGGATTTCATGGGCTTCGCGGCCGATGAGCCAGCCAACGGAACAAAAATCGAAGCCGGGTGGAACCGCGTGAAGAATGAATACGGCCGGCATGGCTACCTGGATGCGGATATCCAGGCCGAGCCTGTGTTCGATGATGCGACTGCGCATGTCAAATTCCGCGCGCGCATCACCGAGGGACCACAGTACCGCATGGGACAGCTGGTCATTACCGGGCTTTCGCTCACCGCCGAGCGCATGCTCATCGCCGCCTGGCGGCTCCCGGCCGGCGAGGTTTTCGACAAGACTTATTTCGACGAATTCCTCGAGAATCAGGTGAAAAACAAGCGCCTCTTCGGCGAGTACGTGGTGCACTTCGATCGCGTAGGCGAGTTGCTGCAAACCAATCCGAACAAGAAAACAGTAGATGTCTTGCTCGATTTCCACTGAGCCGTGGCAGAATACATTGCGTCGCTCGTGCTCAGTCTAAGAATTCGCAAACATGAATTCCCCAGCAAAAGTGCAACTCGAAATGCCAGACCCGCGGGATTTGGTGGACGCCTCAAGAAAGCAAAAGGAGCTACTGTCGAGGCTGACTGAACTGGATTCGCTGCTGGTCGCCTTTTCTGGCGGCGCAGATTCGGCGTATCTGGCGTGGGCCGCGCACCGCGTATTGGGCGAACGTTCCCTTGCGGTCACCGCGCTCTCGCCCAGTTTTTCCGCATACGACCGCGAGCAAGCGGAAGCGTACATCTGCCAGACCCGAATCGGTCACGAATTTATTCAGACTACAGAATTGCAAAATCCCCTTTACGTAGCTAACAACGCGGACCGTTGTTATCACTGTAAGGCAGAACTTTTCACACAACTCGACCGCATCGCCGCCGAGCGCGGGTATGCCGCGGTAGCGTACGGGATCAATGCGGATGACATGACCGATTTCCGTCCCGGCCATCGTGCGGCCGCCGAACACCAAGTGCTCGCGCCGCTGCTCGACGCGCGATTGGACAAAGCGGAAATCCGCGCGTTGTCGCACGAGGCGGGCTTGCCCACCTGGGATCGTCCCGCGTCGGCATGTTTGTCGTCCCGCGTACCCTACGGAACGCAAGTCACTCCGGATGTGCTTGCGAGAGTTGAAGCCGGCGAAGCAGCGCTGCGTGCTCTCGGGTTCCGGCAATTCCGTGTGCGCTATTACGGGGCGCATGCCCGTGTGGAAATCGATCGTGCCGAACTGGCGCGGGCATTTGAGCCCGAAGTTCTCCGTGCAATTGAGGAGCGGCTTTCGGATGCAGGCTTTTCTTCGGTGACTGTTGACCCGGAAGGCTACCGGCAGGGATCCTTGAACCAGGCTCTGAAGCTCTAATCGAAGCCGGCCATCTCCCATTTCTTCAGCGTGTCCTGCACGAGCACTTTCACCTTGGCGACTACTTTCTTGAAATACTCGTCTGCTTTTACCTGATCGAAATCTTTTGGCCAGCCCTGTCCTTCCTTATAGAGGCCGATGGAAGAGGGCGCGGGTACGGCCGACCACGTCCCCGGCGCGGGATTCGCGGTGGCCATTTCTTTTCCATTATAGAGTTCCTTGTGCACCAGCTTGGGATTAATGGCCTGAACAAACGCGGTCTCGTTGATGCCCGCGTGCCCGCCGTCTTCTTTGAAAACTTCTAGAGTGACATCGCTAGCCAGCGACCACCAATTAATCACCAGCGTATTCACGTTGTGCGCCAGCGCGACTTCACTGGCGACGGAATTGAGGATGGCGGTCTGCGCGCCGCCGTGGCCATTGATGACGACAATGTTCCGGAAACCGTTCTTGACCATGCCTTCCATCACCGCGCGGAAATAGGCGCGGAAGACGTCCTCGGGAATATGCAGCGCGCCGGGATAAGGCGACATCGAGCCAGTGACGCCGTAAGGGATGTGCGGCGCAATGAGCGCGTTCACGTCTGCGGCGATGGCGTTGGCGATGGCCACCGGCGCGGTATTGTCCGCGCCATTGTTGATGACGCCGTGCGGCTCCAGCGTCCCCACAGTGACCAGAACAGTTTTCACCTTCGCCGGAACAATCTGCCGGAATTCCATCCAGTTCAAATCGTCCATCGAACGTGTCGGAAGTTGTTGTGCGGATAGAGTTCCCGTGGCCAGAATGGCAATACAAATCAGCTTTCGCATCGGCTGCCTCCCGTCCTTCGCGTAGGGGATTGTACTCGATTCAGGAACGAACAGCGGTGGAACCGCGTGTCGCAGAGTCGCGCGCGGCGAGGATGGTATTGACGTGGATGCGCACCGTATCTTCGACACGGCGCGCGTAGCCTCCGGCGAGTGTGATGGCCACGGGAACGCTGAGACGACGCGCGTGGTCGAACACCATCCGGTCGCGTTGCTGTAGCCCGTCGAGCGTCAAACGCAGCCCACCGAGCTGATCTTCCATGTATGGGTCCGCGCCGCCCACGTAAAAAAGCACGTCGGGATGAAAATCGTGAAATGCTTGCATCAGGTGTTTTTCGAGAATGGCCAAATAATCGGCGTCGCCGATTCCGTCGGGAAGATGCAAGTCGATATTGGACGGCGGTTTGGGATAAGGATAGTTATTTTCCTGATGGA
>DASYRO010000266.1:0-7575 GCA_036004385.1 Candidatus Acidiferrales bacterium | reverse complement strand
TGAGCGCGCCGCGCAAGGCGTCGCGAATATTGTGGATGCCGCGCGTGATGCAATCGAATGTGTTGGCGGTGGAATCTTCGAGGTCAAGCATCACGCCGGGCGCGCCGGAATTGAGCATCTTGACGCAGAGCTCGGCGTCGTCGGCGGGGCCGGTCATCTGATTGCGCTGGTCGGCGCACCACGCGGGCAGTTCGATCCGCCAGTCCGAAGTGGTGGCCTTCGAAGGCGGCAGATGCGTAGGCAGCTTGCCGGCACGGGCCTGGATCAGCCGCTCGCCGCGCTGCGCGATGAGCCCGCGCTGCCGGGGCGTGAATTCGCGATGGAATTTCTCCAGGAACGCAAGAAAACCGTGCGGAAGCGCGGCCAGCTCTTCGCGGGAAGCGAAATTCATTCGGTTGTCGGGCGCGACTGCTGCCATCGGGACGTCTCCAAATTTTAGAAGTCCGCGCGATCCGAAGAAGCGTTACGAACGGTGCTGCGGGGCCGGGCCGGCGTCACTCGCTGGGACCACATCCGCCGGGTCGATTCGTTCAATATACTGAACTACTGTTCTATCTTTCAGCGTAGCAAGCGGCGCCCGCGGCGGTCAATAGTCCGTTCGGCATTTTGAACGGAAATTCAGGATACGGTACTATACGCGGAGTACTAGGGTGCTCGCGGATGCTGCCCTACGGGAATGTTCGTAGGGAATATGTTGCAGGGTGAGAAGGCTGGAAAGTTGGAAGGTTAAAACCAGGCGAGCGCAGTCGGGTCCATAGCGTATTGCTCTGGAGCTCGGCTCGGTTTGGTTCTTAACCTTCAAACCTTCCAACTTTCCAACCTTCAAACGAAGAGTTCAGACGACGGAGTTCGAAGCGGTCACGGTTTGCATGTGGGGAAAAATATGATGACGAGAACAACAGATTCGCCCTCGGCGGCGGTGGAACGCGCGCTTGGCATTCTCGAGTACGTGGCGCAATCCAGCGGCGGGTTGACGAACTCGGAGCTGTCGCGGCGATTGGACATTCCCAAAAGCTCAGCCAGCTATATCCTGCGCACGCTGGAGCGGCGCGGGTATCTGGCGCGCGACGCGGAGTCCGGCAAGTACCGGCTGGGACTGAAAGTGCTCGCGCTGGGCCGCGGCGTGCACACGGGCATGGACCTGCGCAAAGTCGCACTGCCCTATTTGCAGCAGCTCGTGGACCGCACGAACCTTACCTGTCACCTGGCGATTCTCGACGCGGGCGAAGCCGTGTATATCGAAAAAGTCGAAGCGTCCGGATTCATCAAGATGGATACGTGGATCGGGCGGCGCATGTACGTGCACTCGACGAGCGTGGGGAAATCGCTGGCGGCGTGGCTGTCCCCGCCGGAGATCGAAAGCATCATCCGCGAACACGGCTTGCCCAAACGCACGCAGAAAACCATCACCAGCGGCGCGCGGTTGATGAAGGAGCTGGAAAAAGTGCGCGCGCAGGGTTACGCGGTGGACGACGAGGAAAATTCGCCCGGGGCGCGCTGCGCCGGCGTGCCGGTGTTCGACGCGCCGGGACACGTCGTCGCGGCCATCGGGCTTTCCGGCACTAGCGGCCAGGTGACCCACGATAATTTGCCGCGGCTGGCCGAGGCGCTGAAAGAAACGGCGCGAAAAGTTTCGAGACAGTTGGGATTTGTGGCCATGCGGTGAGAAGAAGGGCTTAGAGACTAAGGGTCCCGGGTTGTAGGGGCGCGTCTTTAGACCGCCCGGTCCCGCCGCCATCTTGGCGGCGTTTTTGTTTCCAAGTACGAAGGGCGGGCTGAAGACCGGCCCCTACAAACGTGGAGGGCAGGCACGGAGGCCCGCCCTACAGCATTGTTATGAGTGGTTCGCGGGGAGCCCCGGCCTGGGCTGCAGGCGGCTGATGAGCAGGGCCACGCCGATGACAATCAAAATCACGGGCCACATGCGGTGCATGCGCCACCAGGACAAGACGTCCAGCCGGTCCACCTGAAACATCACGCCCAGACCGATGAGAATGAGCGCGCCGACCGGGCGGTGCGGGCGCTCGATCAGCCTGAGCAGGCCGAAGGCGATGAGCAACGTGGGCCACCACGTCCGGTAATACCAGGCGAAGTTAACAGAGAAGAATTTGTCGGCGAGAAACAACGCGCCCAGAGCGATCAGAATCAGGCCGGGCAACAAATTCCGCACAGCGCTTACGCGTTGGTCCATCAGAATTCTCCCTCGTCAATGGATACGCAGATCGGCCTGAGAATGTTTCGCGAGGAGGGAAGGGTTTAGGGTATTGGGTGTAGGGTTTAGAAAACGGAAATCAGAAGTCAAAAAGGAACGCTGCGCCGTTCGAATTCGTTATGGTCAATTCTAATCTCCGCCTTCTGATTCTCTCTACACCCTACACCCAAAACCCTACACCCTGAATCTACGCCAACTTCTCTTGCGCCTCGGCGAGCGTGGGGAACACCTTGAAGAGTCCGATGACGCGGGTGATTTCCAGCACGGCGAGCGTGCGCTGTCCCAGCGCGGCCAGACCGAGTTTGCGCTGCGCTTTGTTCATGGAGGCCATGGTCTGCAGCAGCGCGCCGACGCCGGCGGAGTCCACGAAGCTGACGGCGGAAAATTCGATGATGAGCACGGGCGAAGATTCCGCGCGCGCCACTTTCAGAAAATCGGGCACGGTCTGCAAGCTGAGCGCGCCGATTAGACGCAGCACGCGCTGTCCGGGCCGCGCGCCATCCTGCTTCTGGATTTCGAGTGTGTCGGGCATAGGAGGCGCATTGTAGCAAAATCATAAAAAAGTTAAACGCTAAACGTTCGTTGATCGTGCAGGCCGCCTGGGCGATACAAGTCGGCGCAGATTTTGCGTTCGCGCGCCCGGACGCGATTGCAGTGATGCCGCGCCGGGATCGCGCGAAGAAGTTAACGCCGGGAAACACGGTTGCAGAAAAAAGCAGCCGCGAAGCGTGGCGGACGACTAGAATAAGAACCTCCCAGCACGACCGCAGGCCGCTATGCCCGCAGAAGCACGCAAGGAACGCCGAGCGCATCCGCGAATCCACCTGGTGGCGAAGGTCGCAGTGGAAACGCAAGGGCGCTCGTTTGTGGCTATCGTGCGCAATATCAGCGCCGGCGGCATGCAGATCTACACCGCCAACCCCGCCGCGAAGGACGACCGGCTGCAACTTTCCTTCATGCTCCCCGACAGCGAAAAAAACATCCGCGTGAGCGCTGTAGTGCGCAACGTCCTGCCGGACAGCGCCATGGGCGTGCAATTTGAGAATCTCTCCGCGGAAGACGCCGCGGAGATTCGCGCGCTGGTGCAAAAATCCTTCGATAGCGCGAAAGAGAAATAGACAATCGGACGATCTATCTCCGTCTGGAACGTCGAAAATTAGGCGAAGACACGGCGCGGCGGCGAGGACGTCAGCGAAGATTTGTGCGCGATGAGGTTCGCGCAAACGTGAAAGGGGTATACTTAATGCAACCCAGCCAGCAACAACCATTAAAGGAGACAGACTATGAAGCGAATGGTTTTTTTGCTGGCCGTCGTCCTGTCCGCCGGACTGCTCGTGGCCACCAACGCCGCGGTGCTTCCGGACAAGTCCCATAAAGCGACCGTCGAGTTCGTCTCTGCGGACGCCAACGCCAAGACCATCACCATCAAGGCCGAGGATGGCACAGAAAAAACTGTGCCCGTCGAAGGCAAAGCGCTGGACATGCTCAAAGATTTGAAGGCCGGAGACAAGATTGACCTCACCTGCCGCGACAACGATGCGGGCGAGCATCAAGCCATCTCCGAAATCGCCAAGGCCAAGGCGCCCGCTGCCAAACCCGAAAAGAAACCGGAACCGAAACCGAAATCCTAACCCGCGAAGCCGGCCCCGTCGGTGATGCGGAAAACCGTGCCGCGCCATCGCCTCGCGCCAGCTTGCGAATCGAAAACAAAAAAGGCCCGTCGCAGCTGCCGGGCCTTTTTGTTTTGCGAGGCCAACTGGCCACGCATCAGCACGCGCTGCGCGCGGGAAAGAGAGATTGCCTTCGGCAGTGCGGCGGGCGCTTCGCGCCGACGTTTTTTTTGGCACGGCTGAAGCCGCGCCCTCGCGCGTACTCATGGGCATCTTTCTCTGTTTTTGTTTTTCGTTCTCAATTTTGACCCTCCATCGCCTCCCGCAGGGGTGCAGGTGATTTCCTGAGAGACTTGCGCGGGCAAACGTGACATAAACGATGCGACCTGCCCAGCAAATCCCTGCAAGGAGCAAAACCATGAAGCGAATGGTTCTGATGCTGGCCGTGGTCGTGGCTGCCGGGCTGCTGGTAGCAAGCAGCGTTGCGCAAGTGCAAACCAAAACCAGTAACGTCCCCGCCGCGGTCGTCAGCGCGGATAAGGACGCCAAGACCATCACGTTCAAGACCGATGACGGCAAGCAATGGACGCTGTCGGCCGAAGGCGCCGCCGTCAAAGCGCTCGAGGAAGTGAAAGCCGGCGATCGCGTCGAGCTCACCTGCCGCCTGACCGAGCTCGGAGACTACCAAGCGGTCACTGCCATCGCCAAGGTCAAGCCCAAGGGCGAAAAACCGTAATTCACGGCGCCGCGCCTCGCGATTGCGTCCTCGACACTGACGTTTGCCCACTTTGAAGCGCGGCCCATTCGCTTGCCCGAGGAAGTGAAGGGCTGCGCGCTTTCGAAATCGCGGCTACGCTTTTCGCAGCAGCGAAAATTCTTTTGGCGCCGCAGCGCGCCCTAGAACCGCGTCCGCTGCCATTTCGCCGAGCGCCGGGCCGTGCTTAAAGCCGTGACCCGAGCCGCCGCCGAGCACCCAGGCGTTGGCCGCGTCGGGCAAATGATCGAGCAGGAAATTTTCATCCGGAGAATTTTCGTACTGGCACACGCGGCTTTCCACCAGCGGCGCGCCGCGCATTCCCGGAAAACGCATTTCCATGTAGGCGCGCGCGGAAGCCAGCCCGGCATCGCTGACGCGGCGCTCATGCGTGGTGGGATCCACTTCCGCGCCGCGCGAATCGTCGGCCAGCTTGAACCCGCGGAGCTGGTTCCCCGGAATACCGTAGAAAAGTTTCGCGCCGTTGTCGATCCACACCGGCAGACCCTCGTCGGTGTAGCGCGCGTCGCCCGGCGGCGTGCCGAAGAAAAAAACTTCCTGCCGCGTGGGACGAATCCACTTTTCAAATCCGGGGAGCACCGTCCGCAGCCAGGGCCCGCAGGCGAAGACGAACTGGTCCGCGGCCACGCGTTCACCGCCGGCGAGCGAAATGTCCGCCATGCGTCCCGCGGAAATTTTCCCCGGCGCGGCTTGCGCCTGGCGGTACGTGCCGCCTTCGGCGCGAAACGTTTCCACCACCCACTGACACGACTGCCGCGCCAGCAGGTACCCCGCTTCGCGCTCGTAGAGCGACCACGCAACGCCTTCAAAATTAATTTGCGGCCAGCGCTTGCTGCACTCCGCGGCAGTGAGCTGGTCGAAGGCTACGCCAGCCTCTTTCAAAACCGGCAGCGCCGATTTTTCGTATGCGTCATTCTGCCCGACCATCCACAGCGCGCCGGTCGGAAAAAAGACTTTGCGGTTCCATTTGCGTTCGGCTTCGCGCCAGCGTTCGAGCGCGCGCAGCGCCATCCGCGTGTAGATTTTCTGCGCGCCGTACGTGCAGCGAATCACGCGCGTTTCCCCGCCGGAACTCGCGCGCGAGTGGCCGGGCCCCCAGGCGTCCAGCAGCGTGACGCGCGCGCCGCGGCGGAGCAGTTCGAGCGCCGTCCATCCGCCGAAGGCTCCCGCGCCGATCACCACCACGCTGGGCCCCGCTGCGGCAGACCGCACGACATGGGGAGCCAGCAGACTGGCCGCGCCCGCCGTCGCGCAGGTCTTCAGAAATTGCCGCCGCGATCGCCGTTTCATCCTCGTCTCCATGCTTTCTATAAGCGACACCCTACACCTAAAACACCATTCCACACACTCCCCACCCGCGAAAAAAGCGTATACTTAAAGCAACCCCAGCCAGCAAATTCCTGCAAAGGAGAAAAACCATGAAACGAATGGTTTCTTTGCTGGCCGTAGTCCTGGTTGCCGGGCTGCTCGTGGCGACCGGAACTGCGCTGGCTCAGATGAAGAGCAGTACCGTCACCGGAGTCGTCGTCTCGGTGGACACCAAGGGCAAAGCGCTCACCTTCAAAACCGACGATGGCGTTAACGTCACCCTCCCCGCGGAGGGAGGCGCGATCAAGGCGCTCGACGATGTGAAGGCAGGCGAGAGAGTCGAACTGACTTGCCGCGATGACGATACCGGAGCTCACCAGGCCATCACCGCCATCGCCAAGGTCAAACCGAAGGGCGAGACCAAGCCTTAACCCGTGACGCCGCCGACTGGTGACGCGGATCTCGCGAGTCGCGCCACCGCTCCGTGACGTCCATCGCATTTCGAAAACAAAAAGGGTCCGCCAGCAAAATGGCGGACCTTTTTTTGTGCGGGCGAGCCTCCGGCACAGAGAAAACCGAAGCCGCTTGCAAACGCAGATAAACGCAGTCCGGTGTTCGGACTCCGGTGGAGTTCCGCAACTTCTTCCGGAATGCCGGGACTGCGGCATCCACCGGACTCCCGAAACCGGAGATGAACCCTTCGGCCTTGCTCAGGGCAGGCGCAGAGCACATCGGCGCAAACCCTCACGCGAATTTCTTCGTTGACGGCTTGCGCGCGGGGACGACCTCCGGCTTGGCGATGCGGTCGGTGGCCTCAGCGAGTTCGGCGACCGGGGCGCGCGCGTCGTCCGCGATTTCCTCTTCGTCCACCAGGTCGGGGTTCAACTGGCGATAGAGGCCGGCCTGGCGATCGCCATATTTGGCCATGGTGTAGAAGCGCGCCCACAACTGCATCATGTAGCCGACGGCGTAGACCTGGCTCGGACGGATGCGTCCGAGACGCGCCGCATTCAGGGTTTCGCGGACGACGTCGAAGACATCGTCCGGCGTGGTGAGGCGCAGGAGTGGATGCAAGTCCTCGCCGTAGGATGGTTCGGTCGCTTCGGCGCGGGCCGTGTGGTGATAGCAGAACTTGCTATGGTCCTGAGGCCAGCGGCGGCACGGTGTTCCATTCGGATGAACGTACGCACAGCGTTTCGGCATGGGATACCACCTTTTCGAGAGATGATGTGTAAAGGGTTGAAAAAGAAGACGGTTGCGGGTTGGATACAAAACGAAACCTGAATAAACGCCGCAGAATCAGGGCGTTATGCGGGAGATGATGAGCGGACATAGTTAGGAGCGGTGGATTGCGGCCAAGCATAGCAAGCCGAGCATAGCAACTGGATGATATAAATGTCAAGCATTATTTCACTATAAGCTATAAGTCGCGTAAAAGCCGCAGATCGCGCAGAACAAGTAGCGCAGGCTTATAGCCTGTGCCGTAGGTAGGTTGCGAAAGAGCACACAGGCTACAAGCCTGTGCTACATACGGCAGACAGATATTTGCTGCATAGGCTGAAAGCCTGTGCTACAAGACGGCCATGCCCCCGGGTGTTTTCTACCGGAGAAACCTGCCACACTGGCATCCCGAACACGCCGCTCTGTTCGTGACCTGGCGGCTGCATGGC
>DASYRO010000265.1:0-2854 GCA_036004385.1 Candidatus Acidiferrales bacterium | reverse complement strand
CACAACGACATCGACGGCGCAGGCGCGAGCTTTCTCTATATGCCCGGAGGCGGCTCGCTGAATCCGCCGTCGCACGAAACCGTGGACAAGAAGATGCACTACGTCCATCAGGAAGGCTCGCAGGTATTCAAATACGCCGTGCGCCGCATGGCTGACGTTACCGCCATGCTGCTGGAGCGCAACGGATTCTCCGGGAAAGATCTCGCGCTGGTCGTGCCCCACCAGGCGAACATGCGCATCATCCGCGCCATGCAACAGCGCCTCGGCGTGGACGATTCCAAAGTACTCGTGAATATCGACCGCTACGGCAACACCACCGCCGCCACTATCCCCCTGGGCCTGATGGACGCGCTCAATGAAGGACGCTTGCGCAAAGGGGACCTCGTCCTGCTCGTCGCCGTCGGCGCCGGCTTCACCACCGGCGGCATCCTCCTCCGCTGGGCGTACTAAGCGGCGCAGGCGCCCGCCCTGTGCGGGCTCGCTTAAAATGGGAGGGACTGCAGGAAGGGGTTGGCTTCAGAGGATGATTAGTAGGATCGCATCTCCGCCAGAATCGTCCGAGTGCGCTGCATCCGCTGGTCCACGCAGACGGCGGCGAACCGCGCGCACGTTGCCATTTCGTTCCGCGCCCACGCGGTCACCGCAGGCACCGCGGAGCACGCGCGTGCCAGCAGGCTGACCGCGCGATAGTATTTCTGCACGCCCGTCAGGCTGTGCGAATCTTTCCGCAGGCTCGGGCAGCTTTCAAACATGGTGAGGAAGGTCTGGAAATCGCCGCCGCTCACATCTCCATCGAGTCGCGCCGCCACCCGCAATTTGTCTGAGAGCGGCGTTTCGGCTAGGCTGCCGACGGTCGCACGCCACCAGATCATCCAGAACTGGCCGACGGCAACTACCGCGAACACGAGGATGAGAGCTGCAACCATTTCACTCACGACTCCATTCATCGTACGAGAGTATGACGGGCGTCCCCGACGGGCTCAATAGAGCACTAGTACTAGTAGGACTCTGGCACTAAGGCTATTATATTCAATACTATACATAGAGGAACCTGATGGCCATCCACGGCCTCACGCGGCAGCTGTCTTGAAACGCTTGTTCTAGACCGCCATGTCCTTATATGCTGCTACCCTGTAATTCCACCACCGTGGCGGCCGATGCAGCCGCTTTCTGAAGCAAGCTGCCGAGGTCCTATGAAGAAGATTCTCCGGGCGATACCCATTTTGCTGCTGCCGCTAATAGTGTCCGCGCACGACACGTGGTTGATTCCCTCATCGTTCACCCCAACCGCGGGGCAAACGGTCCGACTCCGTCTGGCAACCAGCGAAGCCTTCCCCACCAGCGACGGCGCCGCGTCGCCCGATCGCGTGGCACGCTTTACTCTGCGCACCGCCGGCGGCAGGCAACAAGTCGCCGGTTATCGCGTCGAGGAAAAATTCCTTGTCGCCGACGTAACGCCTGCGTACGCGGGCCATATTGTGGCCGTCCTGGAGACGAAGCCGCGCGTCCTGGTAATGAAGCCCGCGGAATTCGTCGAATACCTGAAGGAAGAGGGCGCCAAAGAAGTCCTGGCCGTGCGCGCCGCCAGCGGCCAAAGTGAAGCGCCCGGTCGCGAGCGCTACCGCAAAATTGCCAAGACCATTCTCTGCGTCGGCTCGGCCAGCGACGCAATATTCTCCCAGCCTGACAACCTCTGGCTCGAGATCATCCCCGAGCGCAGCACCTGCGCGCTGCATCCCGGCGACTCGCTGACCGTGCGCGTGCTGTTTAACGGCAAGCCTTATGTCGGTGCGCATCTCGCCGCAGGCTACGAAGGCGCTACCGGACACAACTACCCGGTCAATATGCTCACCGACACCCAGGGGCACGCCACTGTGAAGCTCGGCCGTGCCGGCGCGTGGTTCGTCCGCACCCATCGCATTCTTCCCGCGACCAACGATCCCGAAGCCGACTGGCAATCCGCCTTCAGCACGCTTACGTTCGAGGTGCACAAATGACTCGCCGTTTCGCTTTCACTTTGTACTGCGTTATTGCGCTCGCGTTCGTATGGGCGCAGCACGCTGCGCCCGTTTCAGCGCAGAAGAAACCTTTGAGCGCGGAATCAAGCATCCGCGCCGTCCTCGACGCGCAAGTTTCCGCCTGGAACCGCGGCGACATTGATGGTTTCATGGCCGGTTACTGGAAATCGGAGAAGACCACGTTTCTCAGCACGAGCGGCGTCTCCCGCGGCTGGCAGGCTCTGCTGGATCGTTACAAGCGCGGCTACCCGGACAAGAAGGCGATGGGCGCGCTGGCCTTCAGCGAGCTTGAAATCAACATGCTCGGCCGCGACGCCGCGTTCGTCATTGGCCACTGGGCGCTGGATCGCGAAAAAGACGGCAAGCCCGACCGGCCCGGCGGCGTGTTCACGCTCGTCGCGCGGAAATTTCCCGAAGGCTGGCGCATCGTCTCCGATCACACCAGCAGCGTCGAACCTCACTGATTTGCGACTTGTGGATTCTAATTTGTGACTTCTGATTTCTTCTTTCAGAAGACTTGTAAATCCCGCCCCACAGCGACTGGACCTTTATGAATTTCGCGGATTTCCTTCATTAGCTGCGCTTCGGTCTGTCCCCACAGCAATACATGGTAGAGAACGAGCAGCTTGGGCTTCGCTTCCGCGGCGATGCGCGCGAGGTCGCGTGACGCGGTGTGAAAGCTGGCGTGATATTTCTTCCACTGCTCGGAGCGTGTAGCGAACCCGACCTCGCAATACACTTCGTGGATGAGCAGATCGGCGCCGCGGGCCTGCTCGATCATGCCGCGCGAAAACGTAGTGTCGCCGGAAACCACAATGGTGCGGTCTTTCGTCTCG
>DASYRO010000264.1:0-4324 GCA_036004385.1 Candidatus Acidiferrales bacterium | reverse complement strand
GAACGAAGACTGATCCACAGCCGGATAGATGTGACCATTGGCGACGAACAGGTCGAGATACCCATCGTTGTCAGTATCGATAAAGTTCGTGCCCCAGCCCATGTCGCCGAGTTGCGCGGCGACGAGTCCGGCGCGGCGTGTGACGTCGAAAAAATTGCGCGTCCCGGAATTCTCGTAGAGGGTGTTGTAGTCCTGCGAAAAATTGGTGACGAAGATGCCGAACTTGCCGTCGTTCTTATAGTCGCCCACGCTGACGCCCATGCCCGACTGCGCGTGACCCTCTTCGCTGAGCGCGGCGCCGGCTTCCAGCGCTCCTTCGGTGAATGTGCCGTTGTGATTGTTCCAGAACAGAAAATTCGGAGTGGAGTCGTTGGCCACGTAAATGTCCAGCCAGCCGTCGTCGTCGAAATCGCTGAAGACCACCTGGAAGCCAAAGCCGCCGGAGTCGCGAATGCCGGCTTTTTCGGTGACGTCGGTGAAGGTGCCGTCGCGATTGCTGTGATAGAGAATATCTGGCTCGGCTTGCAGCCCGCGCGGCCCGCAGAACGTATCCATGGCCATGTACTGGCAGAACGAGCCGGCGCTGGCCTTGGGGATTTTGTCCAGCGGCGTAGCGACGTAGCGCGCGACGTAGAGGTCCACGAAACCGTCGCGGTCGTAATCCCCGAAGGAGCAGCCCGTGCTCCAGCCGGTGTGGCCGACGCCGGCCTGACGGGTGACATCTGCAAACGTGCCGTCGCCGTTATTGCGTAACAGGGCGTTCCGGCCGTATCCAGTGACGTACACATCTCCCGTGCCGCTGTTGTCATAATCGGCCACGCAGACGCCCATCCCCCAGCCTTTTTTCACCAGACCAACTCGCGTGGTGACATCCGTGAATGTGCCATCGCCATTGTTGCGATACAGCGTCAACATGGAATCGCCGCCGGTCTTCAAGTGCTCAACCGTCGAGCCGTTGACGACGAGCAGATCGAGCAGGCCATCGTTGTCGTAATCCAGCCACGCCGCTCCGCTGCCCACGCTTTCCAGCAGATAATCCTTTCGCGGGCCGCCGGAGATATTCAGCACCGTGACGCCGGCTTGCCGCGCTACGTCCGTCAGCCGAATTTTCATGGGAGGCGGACCCGCCGGCTCTTGTTGATGAACCGCGCCACTGGCGATAGCCACGCAAAGCACAAACAGAATCAGGCGCGCTGAAATGCTCAATCTCATCATGGGCAAAGATAACTCGCTGCTTCGGGCCATCCCGAGGCCTCGCGAGCAAATGGTGCTATCATAACGGCGCTGAGTCAAACCATGCAGGGGTGGGGCAAGTGAACGTCGCGGGGTTCCCGGGAAAAAAGATACGAAGAATCTGGCTGGCGCGCATGCTGCGACGACCGGTGCTGCTTGCGCTGGTCGTTATCGCGCTCTTCGGCACGAGCCTTGCTGCGCAGGAACAGGCTTGGCGGGAGGCCATGAGCGCCGCGCAGCAGGCCACGCGCCGCTCTGACGTGGCCGCGGCGGAGAAATTCTTTCAGGCCGCGCTGCGCGAAGCGGAAAAATTCGGCGCGAGCGATCCGCGCCTGGTCACCACGCTGAACAACGTGGCGGAGTTCTACCGCGCGCAACGCCGCTTCGCGGAAGCAAGTCCGCTCTACGAGCGCGCCGTGGGAGTTCTGGAGAAGGCGCCCGGCGAGGGAAGCTCGGAACTCGCCACGGTGCTGAACAACTGGGGTCTTCTCTTCGATGCGCAGGCTCGCCGCGACCGTGCCGCAGAATTATTCAGGCGCTCGCTCACAATCCGCGAAAAAGTCCTTGGGCCGGGGCATCCCGAAGTAGCTTCCACACTGAATAATCTGGCGGAAGTCTATCGCACGCAGCGCAAGTATGCTGACGCTGAGCCGCTCTACCGACGCGCATTGGACATTCGCGAGAAGGCCCTGGGAACGGAACATCCGGGCGTCGCGCGCGTGCTCAACAATCTGGGAGCGCTGTACCACGACCAGCGGCGCTACATGGAAGCAGAGCCGCTGCTGAAACGCGCCCTGGACATCCGCGAAAAAAGCCTCGGGCCGCAGCACCTCGACGTCGCTGCATCGCTGAACAGTCTGGCTGAGCTCTATCGCATGCAGCACCAGTACACCGACGCCGAGCCGCTCTTCCGCCGCGCGCTGGAGATCCGGCAGAAGACTCTGGGGCCGGAGCATCCCGACGTCGCCGCTATTCTCAATAACATCGGAATTCTTTACGAGGATGAAGCGCGCTACGACCAGGCCGAACCCTACCTGAAGAATTCGCTGGCCATGCGCGAGCACGTGCTGCCGGCGCAGGATGCGCGCATTGCGGCATCGCTCACGCAACTCGCCGCGCTGTATCAATTCCAGGGCCGCTACGCGGAATCGGAACCTCTGCTGCGGCGCGCACTGGGCATCCTGGAAACCGGCTACGGCAAGGACAGCTTCGAGCTTTCTTCGACACTGCAGTATCTCGGGCTGGCCCTGCGCTTCCAGGAAAAGTTCGCGGAGGCGGAACCCGTGCTGCAACGGTTGCTGGAGATTCGCACCAACGCGCTGGGGCCCGAGGCCGGCGAAGTGCGGTTCGCGCTGAACAATCTGGCGGGCGTGTATCGCCGGATGGGCCGCTTTGCGGAAGCCGAGCCGCTCTACGTGCGACTGCTGGCGCTGCTGGAAAAATCCTTTGAGACCTACAATCCGCGAATCACCGAGGCGCTCCAGAATTTGGGCGAAGTGTACGTCGGGCTGGGCAAGCCGGCCGACGCGGAGACGATGCTGCTCCGCGCGCTGGCCAATCAGGAAAAAACTCTCGGCCCAAAACACGAGGCTGTGGCCATTACGCTTTCCAAGCTCATCGAAGTGGATCTCCCGCTGCGCAAGTTTGACGAAGCGGAAGCGTACTTCCAGCGGCTGCTGGCTTACAAAAAAGAAATCTACGGCGCCGAGCATCCGGAAGTTGTCCAGGCGCTGGAAAACTATGCCGCTCTGCTGCGCAAGGCCGGGCGCACCGCGCACGCGGACGAAATTGAAACCGCAGCTAAGGCCATACGGCCCAAGCTGCTATTGAACCCGTGAGCATGGCGGGGCATCCGCACTGCAGTGGAATTGCTGAGCAGGCGGTCGATGCGAATTGAGGGCTTGCGTCGGGCTCTTCAAGAGAGTACAAAAGGGGCATAACCCAGCGGAGGTGTATGATGATGCGTCGCTGCGCAGGTTTGCTACTCCTTGTGCTTGTGTCTGCCATGCGTCTCGGTGCCCAGCAGCCGGAGATTGCGCAAGACTGGACGGAAAGTCCAATCAAGCCGGAGATTTCGGGATTCGTGCGTGTTGCGAACAACAACACCAGTCCGAGCCGTGTCCTCGTGCGGCTGGAAACCCCCACTGGCTCACGACTGCAAGAGACATTGACCGGCAGGCTAGGAGAATTCTCGTTCCCGCAGATTGCCTGCGGAAACTACGTGCTGGCGGTGGACGCTGCGGGCTACCAACCGGTCCGCGTACCTGTCGAGCACTCCTACATCCCGCTGGGCGCCGTCTTCCTGCGTCTCGTGCCGGCCGGACCGGAGGGCGCTGCGGCACCAGCGGCTACAGCGGCAAACCAAGTGTCCGTTCCCAAAGCCGCGCAGAGCGAATACGAAAAAGGCATTGAGGCGCTTACGAAGAAACATCCCGCGGACAGTGTCGCCCACTTTCGCAAGGCCATCGCCACCTATCCGGAGTACGAAAGCGCTTACCTCCAGCTCGGCTGGGCGCAAATACAGCTTCGCGCCTATCCGGACGCGAACAAGACCCTGGAACAGGCTCTGCACCTCAACAGCAAGAGCGCGGCAGCCTACGCGCTGCTGGGCAAAATTCAAAAAGACCAGAATCGCTTGGCCGAGGCTCTGCCGCCCTACGAGAACTCTGTCCGCCTGGAGGAAGCTTCCTGGAGAACGCAGCTCGAGCTGGGTGAAGTGCTAATCAAGCTGGGCCGGGTGGGACAGGCCTACCCGCACCTGCAGCGCGCACACGAGCTCAGCCCGACGCAGCCCGCCACACATTTGCAGTTCTATAACTGCCTCATCTTGCGCAACGACTATGCCGCGGCCAAGGCTGAACTGGATGAATTCCTCAAGCTGTTTCCGGACCATGCGCTGGCGCCGCGCGTCCGCCAGCAGCGCGATAACCTGCAGGCCAAACTGCGCACGACGGCGAAGCAGTGAGCAGCGGGTAGCTGCGCCACGTAACGTCTCCGCCGCGCAATCCAGAGTGCTGATCAGCATTTTACGGCTCGTGCTCGTTCCATTACCGGTCAGGCTCCGCTTCCATTGAACTTGGATTTTCGCTCC
>DASYRO010000263.1:0-6040 GCA_036004385.1 Candidatus Acidiferrales bacterium | reverse complement strand
AGGCCATCCTGCGTCGCCAGCCCCAGCGAGAACACGCCGCTCAGATAAAATTTGGCGTCCCTGAGTTCGTCTTCGCCGACGGGCAGCGAGCGCATGCGGTCCAGCTCGTAGAACATTTCCGTGAGCGACGCGGCGGCGACTTCGTTGCGCACCGCCGCGGCAGCGGTGAAGTAGCCGTGCTGGCGCAGCGGAGTGACCGTGCTGCGCGGGCTGTAGGTGTAGCCTTTTTGTTCGCGGATGTTCATCACCAGGCGCGAATTGAACGCGCCGCCAAATACCGCGTTGGCCAGCACCAGCGCCAGCCAATCCGGATGATGCCGCGTGATGGCCTGGTTGCCGACGAGCACTTGCGCCTGCACCGTGCCCGGCAGATGAACGAGGTGCACGCGGCGTCCGTGAATTTCGGGCAGCGCGGGATACGCGGGTTCCGCGCTCGACGGCGCGCGCCATGAGCCGAACGCGCGCGCAATCTGTTCCATCATGCGCTCTGAGGAAAATGCGCCGACGGCGATGAACAGCGCATCGCCCGGCGCATAGTGCTGCTTGTAGTAGGCGACAAGCTGCTCGCGGCGGTAAGCGGCGACTTGCGCTTCCGTCGGTGCGGCAATCGAGTACGGATGCGCGCCGAAGAGCACTTGCCGGATGCGTTCACCGGCCAGAAATCCCGGCGTGGTGCGGTCAATCTTTACTTCCTCCAGCTTCTGTCGGCGCTCGCGCTCGAATTCTTCTTCGGGGAATGACGCGTTTTGCGTCAGGTCCGCGGCGAGCGCGAGCAGCTCCTCGGAAAATTCGCTGAGGCCCGAAAAAGAGATCGCCGATGTGTCGGCTCCTGCGGACGTGGAAAGATCCGCGCCCATGCGGCGCAGCTCTTCTTCGATTTGCAGCAGCGTGCGCGAAGTCGTGCCCGCGCGAACGACCGCTGCGGTCATTTCCCCGAGGCCCGGCGTTTTGTGCGCGGCGACCGCGTTGCCGCGGCGGATGAGGAGTTGCGCGTCGAACTTGGGAATAGTGTGCGATTCGACGAGCACGACCTGCGTGCCGTTGGCGAGCGTGCGCACAGTGCGCCGCGGCCAGACGACAGGCCGCTCGGGCGCGAGCGGCGGAATAACGGAGAGATTCGTCTGCGGCGTAGTGGCCATCACGCCGCTCCTGTGGCCGCTTGCGCCACCGGACGCCGCTCGACGATGGCGCGGTTCGTGTGCACCAGGTATTTTTGCGCCGCGGCTTGTGCCTCCGTGGGCGTGACGTTCATGAATCCGTCGAGGATGCTGTTGACCAGCGTGGGATCGCCGTCGAATAGCGTGAAGCACGCCAGATAGTGCATCAGCCCGAAGCGCGGCATGTACCCACCCATGCCTGCTTCCAGCGTCGAGTAATAATCGGAGCGCAACTTCACTTTCAGGGGCTCCATCTCCTGGCTGGAAATTCCCTTCTCCTGCACTTCGCGGATAACGTCGTCGTACGCGGCGAGCGTCTCGTCCACGGAGCATTCCGGCTTGTGCAGAATCGTGGTGACCAGAAGCATCGGGCCGTTGTAATCGAATACGTCACCCATCGGGTAGTGGATGCCGCCGGAAGTTTCCACGGCAATTTGCTTTTCGAGCACGAGCGAGCGGTACACGCGGCCTGCGCGGCCGCCGTGCAGCGCCTGGTCTACCATGGCTAGCGCGAACCAGTCCGGCGTGCGCCGCTTGGGCGCGTGATAGCCGATAGCCAAAGCCGGAAGCGTGCCGAATTTTTCCTCCACCAGCCCGCGGCGCTCTTCATTTTGAGGCGGCTCGCTGGCATCCACGGTCGGCGGGAGTTTTCCCGCGGGAACGGACTCGAAATACTTTTTCGCGAGACGAAATCCGTCGTCCGGCTGCACGTCGCCGAGAATTAGCAATACGGCGTTGTTCGGCGCGTAGTAGGTGCGAAAGAAAGTCTGCACGTCGTCGAGCGTGGCGGCATCCAGATCGCTGAAGTCGCCGTAAAAATTGTGCGCGTTGGCCCAGTTGCGGTTGGCAATGGGCGGCAGGTCGAGCCAGGGAAAGCCGCCGTACGGCTGATTGAAAACATTGACGCGAACTTCTTCCTTGACCACGTCGCGCTGGTTGCGCAGATTTTCGTCGTCCACCTTCAGCGCGCGCATGCGGTCGGCTTCCAGCCACAGCGCACGCTCCAGCGCGTTTGAAGGGACGGCCTCGAAATAATTGGTCACGTCGTAGCGCGTGGAGCCGTTGAGCACGCCGCCGGAAGAATTGATGAGCTTGATGTGCACCATTTTTCCGGCATTCTCCGAGCCCTGGAACATCATGTGCTCGAAAAGATGCGCAAATCCGCTGCGCCCCTGCGGCTCGAGGCGAAAGCCGATGTTGTAATACACGCCGACGGTCACAAACGGTGCGACGTGGTCCGGCGAAATCACCACGCGCAGGCCGTTCGACAGCGTCGTGTGTTCAATCGGGATTTCCAGTCTGCTCAATCTCTCTCCCAAAACCTTTTTGCCGCAGATGCGCGAAGGCGCGGAGAAAACACTTTTGGAGCTTCGAAATCAATACTCGGTGTCTCTGTGCCTCAGTGGCTAGTCCTTTAAGATTTGCTTCAGGCGGCGCAGCGTGGCGCCGCGCTCCGCAGCCAGCGTGCGTGCGCTGAGCAGCAGCAGTGCGGCGTGCGCCGTGCGAAATTCCGGCGGAAATTTGCGCAGCGCCTCCATGTGCTTTGCCACTGTTCGCAAATCGCCGCGGGATACCGGGCCGCTCCACGCAGCGCGCGGGCCGAGCGCTTCGAGATTGTCCAGCACCTGACGGGCCATGCGCAGCAACCCGCGCTGCGCCTGTTTTTTCGGAAAGCCCAGCGCGGAGAGCATTTGCGCGCCGCCTTCCATCAGCGCGAGCACGTGCGCCGCGGCAAATCCACCCGCAGCATGATACGCAGGTTTGGCTCGCGCGGGAATCTGAATCGGCACGCCGCCAAGCTGCCGCGCGATGCGTTTGGCCACGCGCACTGCGCGCGGATGGCCTTCCACGGTGAACGTGACGCCGCGCAGGTCGGGAATTCCACGCGCGCCAAAGCTCTGGAACGGATGCATCGAGCCGACCGCCGCGCCAAGAATCGCCAGTGGAGTCAGCTCGCGTGAATCGAGCGCGCCGCTGGTGTGCAGCACCACTTTGCCGCGCCACAAGCCGTCTCCGCGGGAGGCCAGTTCCCGAGCCACGGGCGCAATGGCATCGTCCGGCGTGCAGATCAGCAGCACGTCCGCGTCAAACAGGACCGGAGCGAAGTCACGCAATGGCCTGCCGCCGCCGATGGCTTTGATCGCAGCGCGCGCGCTTGCGCCGGAGCGCGTGAGCACGCCGCCGATGCGCCAGCCGCGTTCGCGCAGAAGCTTTCCGAGCGCGCGGCCGACGCGTCCCGCGCCGATGATGGCCAGGCTCTTCGCCCGAGAGGATGGCATAGAAATGATAGAATATCGCGTTTCGAGCATTTCACAATAACCGGCCGTGCACATTCTCCTCACTGTTTTGCTTGGAATCATCGCATTGTTGTGGATCGTTCTGGCGATTCGTGCCGCGCTGGGAATCCCCCGCTTGCCGCAATTGCGCGACACTGCGCCGCTGGCCGATGCGGAATGCCCGTCCGTATCAGTGATTTTCGCCGCGCGCGATGAAGAAGAAAAAATGCCGCGCGCGCTCGCGAGCATGCTCGCGCAGGATTATCCGCGCTACGAAGTCGTCGCGGTGAATGATCGCTCGCGCGACGCCACGGGCCGCATTCTCGCGGAAGCCGCAGCGCAAAATTCATATTTGAAACCGGTACATATTGAAGAATTGCCGCCGGGCTGGCTCGGCAAACCGCACGCCCTGCATCGCGGATTCGAAAAGTCCAGCGGCGAGTGGCTGCTGTTCACGGATGGCGACGTGAAATTTGCGCCCGACCTGGTGCGGCGCGCGATGCGCGTGGCGCTCGCGAATGGCTGGGACCACTTGACGCTGATGGGCAACCTGGAAATGCGCGGCTTCTGGGAGAAGACTGCGCTGCTATTTTTTGGCCTCGCGTTCACGCTGCGATTTGAGCCGTGGAAAGTGAGCCATCCAAAATCGAAACAATTCATGGGCGGCGGTGTGTTCCAGCTCGTGCGGCGCGCGGCGTACGAGGCCAGCGGCGGGCATCGGCGTTTGGCCATGGAGGTGGTCGAAGACATGAAGCTGGGGAAGATTATCAAACAGGCCGGATTCCGGTCCGGCGTGGCCGTCGCGCTGGAATATGTTTCTCTGCGCTGGCACGCCGGGCTGGGCAATTTGATTCGCGGTACGGAGAAAAACTTTTTCGCGGCGATGGAATTCAGCCTTACCCGTGTTTTCGGCGCCGTGGCGGGACTGCTGCTGATCAGCGTACTGCCGTTCGCCGCGCTGGTTTTCGCCGATGGCTGGGCACTGATTTTCGCTGGCGTCGCCGCGCTGGTCGCGGTGCTGAGCGAAGGCGTGGCGGCGTATTGGTTCGAGATGTTTCCTCTCTACGGGCTGACGCATCCGCTGGGCGCGCTGATTTTCTGCTGGATGATAATGCGCTCCACGATCGCAACGCTCTGGCAGGGCGGGATCGTATGGCGGGGAACGTTTTATCCGCTGACGGAGCTTCGAAAAGGCCTCGTATAGCGCTCAGCTTCACGCGCCATCATGGATGAAGTGCGGAGGGTTAAATCATCACGGGCGATTGGATGCAAACCGTAGCACCAGGGTCACGGCCACGGGTTGCCCGCGCTGCCTCGCGCCCTCATAGCGTGCGCGGCACACGGTTTGCTCTGCAAGGTGGTCCGCATTTGGATCTCCACTCGGTCGGAATATCTGGCACCTCGAAACGTGCCCATCCTTGTTCACGAGCAGGACGAGAAGGGTCTGCTCGCTCGGCAAAAGATCGGAATCATCCTCGGCACGGGCAGACGGAAGCCGCATCGCCGTCGTGAACGCGCCAGCAGTGGCTGGCATACCTTTCATTCTCAATTCCGGATCCACTAAAGTTGCGCTCAAAAACACCAAAGGCATACTGATCCCGAAAAGTTTGCCCGGGAACGGGGCCGGGGTGCCGTCGCGTGCGCGCAGCGGTTGAATGGGAACCAGATCTTCCTTTCTCACTTTGAGGCACACAGTTTGCCCGGACTCTATTTCAATTACCTTTAGAACGAACTCTGTCTCCTCGAGGAACAGGACGACCGTGCCCGGTATGATGGTTTTATCGGAAAGTCTCGCGCCTGACGCACAACTATATTTGTGAGTGTCATTGGTGGGCGAGACGACAAAATACTGAAGAGTACGGCCAGGCGCCGGAGCAGCTCCTGCCTGCGTCATGATGGCGAGAACGACCGACGCGATGCTTATCATCATCTTCTTCCCAACGAAGGCGGCCGGTAAAAGTCCGCACTGCGGCGCCTGATTGCTCAGCATCATACTACTGCGGACGACATCGTTCGTTATTCTTTGGGATCGACATAGCCCGGCACGGACAAAGACTCCATATCGCGCTGCTTGAGCGAGCGGATGCGGTCGCGGAGGGCAGCGGCGCGTTCGAACTCGAACTTCTTGGCGGCTTCGCGCATCTGCGTTTCGAGTTGCGCGATGGCGTTGCGCAGGTCTTCTTCAGTCTTGATATTTTCCGGCAGCACATCTTCGAGCGGGACCGTAACGTAGTCGGCTTCGACGATGGCCGCCAGACGCATATCCACGGACTTGACGATGCTCTCCGGCGTGATGTTGTTGGCGGTGTTGTACGCTTCCTGCTTGGCGCGGCGGCGATAGGTCTCGCTGATAGCCTGCTGCATGGATTGCGTCATGGTGTCCGCGTAGAGAATGGCTTTGCCGTTGATGTGGCGCGCGGCGCGGCCCAGCGTTTGAATCAGCGCGGTGGCGCTGCGCAGGTAGCCTTCCTTGTCGGCGTCGAGGATGGCGACGAGCGAAACTTCCGGCAGGTCGAGCCCTTCGCGCAGCAGGTTGATCCCGACGAGCACGTCGAACTCACCTTTGCGGAGAGCACGTAGAATTTCCACGCGCTCGATTGCATCGAT
>DASYRO010000262.1:0-3575 GCA_036004385.1 Candidatus Acidiferrales bacterium | reverse complement strand
CCGGGCATGGAAGACCTGGTCAAGCTCATCCTGTTGCAACTGGCGGCGGAATCGCGCACCGAAGAAGGTTGTCTGAGCACGCATCTGCACGAGTCCGTGCAGGACCCCGGGCTGTTCTTGTCCGTCGAAACGTGGAAGAACCGCGACCTGCTCGAGCGCCACTCCGAAACCTCACACATCGAATCGTTCCGAAGAAAAGCCGCGGAACTGCTGGAAGAACCGCCGGAAATGACGCTGTGGGAGAATTTGGATTAGCGTAGAATTGCCGGGTGTCGCGCAGAAATCGCGCGAACCCGCCGCTACATTTTTCGCGCTCTTCCGCGTGCAAGCCTGCAGATGCCGGCCTGAAGGCCGGACCTACATTTCTTCACCTCTTCTCTTCGTCTTCTTCTTCCAATTTCAGTGCGACGGAATTGATGCAGTAGCGCAGGCCGGTGGGCGCGGGGCCGTCGTTGAAGACGTGGCCGAGATGCGCGCCACAGCGGCTGCACATCACTTCGGTGCGCTCCATGCCGAAACTGGAGTCGCGCTCCTCGACAATCATGGCCTCGTCAATGGGGTCCCAGAAGCTCGGCCAGCCGCAGCCGGAATGAAATTTCGTCTCCGAGCGGAAGAGCGGCTGCCCGCAGCAAACGCAGGCGTACGTGCCGGGCGTTTCCGTGTCCGTGTACTCGCCGGTGAAGGCCGGCTCCGTGCCCTTCTGGCGCGTGACGTAATATTGCTCGGGCGTGAGCTTTTTGCGCCAGTCCGCGTCGGTGAATTTGAGTTTGTCCGCCATGGGATCTCCGATGTGTGCTTCCGCAAATTATGGCAACCTGCGCGATCTCGAAGCCTCGGGACAGCGCAGGTTGCCGCTACATTCGATGCGACGAATCATATTTCGGCGCATTTTCCACGCAGTGACCTTCGTCCGAGAGCCTCACGTCAGCCACATTTCGCCGATGCGAACTGTGGCGGGACGTGAGCTACACCTCTATTTCCCCATATTTTTGGCGAGGAACGCCAGAATCTTCTGCCACGAATCCTGTGATTGCTTGGACTGAATGCGGTTGAAGGCGTGGCCGCCGGGCGGCGCGGCGTAGATTTCATACTCGAACGTTTTTCCCGCGGCTTTCAACGCGTCAATCAGGCGGCGCGTTTCGATGATGTTCACGTCGTCATCGTTATCGGCGGCATGGATGAGCAGCGGGATTTGCAGCTTGGCAGCGTGCGTATACGGCGAGCGCTCCAGATAGACTTCCAATTTCTGATTGGCCGTGCCGCCGAATCCTTTCTGCTCGGAAAACGTTCGGCGGTAGCTGTCCGTTTTGTAGCCCATGCGTTCGACCAAATCGGCCACGCCGACCACTTCCACCGCGGCTTTGAATTTTTCCGGCTGGCGGAAAATCGCGTGCAGGGTGATGAAGCCGCCGTGACTCCAGCCGATGATGCCGATGCGCTGCGGGTTCACTTCGGGCACAAAGTCCACCAAGTAGTCGCGCGCGGCGATGCAGTCTTCCACTTCCTTGCCGCCGTAATCAATCGCTTCATAAAACGCGCGGCCGTAGCCGGTGGAGCCGCGATATTCGGGCGCGATAATCACGTAGCCCTGAGCGATCAGCGGCTTCATGAAGTCGAGATAGAACAGGTCGAGATCGCCGTGCACCCCGCCGTGGACCCACACCAGCGCGGGGTGCTGTTTCGCGCCTTTGATTTGCGGCGGGCGAAAAATATAGGCGGGAATAGTCATGCCGTCCGGCGCGCCGTAACGGACTTTCTCCATCTGCATGAAGCCGGCAGCGAGCTGCCGGAACTGAATGTCCTTCAGGTTTTTTTCCAGCACCTGCATGGTGTAGCCCTGCGATTCCACCTGGCGCTCGAGCCGCTGCACGCGGTCGGCGAGCGCGGCGTCGCGGTCCTGCGCCGAGATTTCGGCGAGCGGGATCAGCAAAAGCGCGGCCAAACTAATCATGCGTTTGCAATGCAATTTCATGCGATTCCTCCCACAGTGCTTGGGGCACGGCGTGGCGATGAATGTGCAGCAAACGGAGAGGAGAATCAAGCCTCTTCGACTCGGCGTCTTGACTTGCGCGGGCGCTTGCCTCCAGCATGGTTGCCAACCCAATCTCTCTTACGGAGGTGCGCCGTGCTCAAGGACTTCAAAGAATTTGCGATGCGGGGAAACGTGCTGGATATGGCGGTGGGCATCGTGATCGGCGCGGCGTTTGGCCGCGTCATCACGTCGTTTGTGGAAGACATCCTGATGCCGCCGCTGGGGCTCGTGTTCGGCAACGTGGATTTTTCCAATTTATTTGTCAGTCTCAGCGGCAAAACGTTTGACTCACTTGCTGCGGCCAAAGCCGCCGGCGCGCCCACGCTGAACTACGGGCTCTTCCTGAATTACATCGTGAGCTTTCTCATCGTGGCGTTCGCGATTTTCGTACTGGTGCGCCAGGTCAACCGGATGAAACGCGAGGAGCCGGCGCCGCCGGGAACGAAGGATTGCACGTTCTGCGCGACCCCGGTTCCCGTCAAAGCCACGCGCTGCCCGCACTGCACGTCGCCACTTCAGGCCTAGAGGGGCCATTTCCGCGGGTAAATCCCCAGGATCCGGCCGGCCGCTGTTTGTTGTGCTGGAAGGAAAATAATTAAATTCGAGCTTGATACGCACCCTCCCGTTCCTTTATGCTACGGCGGTCGGCAGGGCAACGCTTGCATTGGCGCCGGCACTACTGCGTCACAGGCGTTCGCTCGCAGTTCCCCAGTTCGCTGCAGAGGTCTTTTCCCCAGCCTCCCTCCCGGTGAAGTGATAGGGGCCATTAAATCAGACATCCAGGGGGCCTAGATGCGTTCGCGCGGGCGAAAGATTTGTGCGTGCATCGCCATGATTTTTGCTGCATTCCTCGTTCAGTACGGATTGGGAAGCTCTGCCGTTTATTCCGCGAAGGAGCCTTCGGAAACAACTACGTACCAGCTCACGGTGACCTCCAGCAACCCGTCCAGTGGCGCTTCAGTGACTACGAACCCCGCTGACATCAATGCAAGATCCAGCGGTACGACGACTACCGTGTTTACATTCAATGCCGGTACGGTCGTAAACGTCATCGCAGCTTCCACCGCCGGCGGCAATAATTATGCCGGCTGGTCCGGCTGTGATGCAGTGGACGGTCGCCGATGCACGCTCACGCTTAACGACAATCGGACCATAACAGCGAATTACGTTTCGCCGCTGCCGGTGACGCATTCCCTCACGGTCGCTTCGACGAATCCTGCGTCGGGCGTGCCGATGACCGTCAGCCCCGCGGATAACAACGGAATCGCCAGCGGAAATTCGCCGTTGTCACTCGTCTTCAACGATGGCACGCAGATTGGCGTCACGGCTCCCTCCACCGCTGCGGGAAATAATTTCAGCAGTTGGTCGGGATGCGACTCGGTCAGCGGCCGCACCTGCACGGTCGCGCTCAACGCCAACCGCAGCGTGACGGCCAACTACACAACCGGCTCCGTTGTGACGCACCACCTGACCGTGGCCTCAACGAATCCGTCGAGCGGCGCGAGTATGAACTTCAGTCCCGCAGACAACACTGGAAAAACGA
>DASYRO010000261.1:0-3787 GCA_036004385.1 Candidatus Acidiferrales bacterium | reverse complement strand
CCGTGGCGCTGGCCGTAGTGCTGAATGTTGTCGCCGGCGTTGTGGCGTTGTTGTTGGCGCGCGAGAGAGAAGAGGGTGAGTTGAAGAGTGTGCCTACGGATGTGCCAGGCAAAGAGCCCGAACTAAATTCCGCCGCTACGGTAGAGGCGCCGGAGGGATCCTTCGCTTCGCTCCCCTCGACGACTTCGCTCGGGACAGGCAGGATGACAACCGCCGCGACCGAAACACCAGGCCCGCACATTCCCACATTTTTGCTGGTGTGTTTTGCGATTGTCGGCGGCACGGCCATCGCCTACGAAGTGTGCTGGACGCGCCTGCTGGTGACCTCGTTTGGCAGCTCCACGTACGCCTTCACGCTGATGCTGGGTACGTTTCTCGGCGGGATCGTGCTGGGCAGCGCGCTGTTCGATTTCTGGTACGCGCGGCGCAAAGAAGCCACGCTGGGAACCTTCGCGCTGACGCAGACACTGACGGCGCTGGCCGCGCTACTGTTTCTGGTTTCCTTCCTGCATTTTTACGAACTCGTGCCGGTGATTCTGCGGCACACGCAGGCGACGTTTCGCGGACTGATTCTCGCGCAATTCGCCACCAGCGCGCTGGCGTTACTGCCCGCGGCGGTGATTTTCGGATTCAATTTTCCGGTGGTCACCGTGCTCATCGCCGGGCGTCCGGAAGCCTCCGGGCATTACGCGACGGCCGTGGGGCGCGCGTACGCGGCGAACACGCTGGGCGCAATCGCCGGCGCGACGCTGGCAGGTTTCTGGCTGATTCCGTTAGTGGGAGCGTTCCGGCTGGTGGCCATTCTCGCCGGGCTGAATTTTTTGCTGGCGGCGTATCTGCACGCGCGAAGATCGCCGCCGGCCATCGTTAAGGCGGTGGTCAGCACCGTGCTGGTGGTTGCGGTAATGTTTGTAGCCGGCTCGGGCGCATTTTACGACCGCGCGCTGGCCACGTTTGCTTCCATGCTTTATTACGATCGCTACAACGAAAATCTCACCATTCCGGAAATGGCCGCGACCGTGGACGTCATCTACGCCGCCGACGGACTGAACGCCACCATCAGCGTGGGACGCACCGAAGATTACCTGGCCATCCGCACCAACGGAAAAGTGGATGCTTCCAACAAGGACCGACTGACGCAGCTCATCGTGGGGCATCTGGGCGCCGTGCTGCACGCGTCGCCGCGGCGCGCGCTGGTGATCGGCTTCGGCAGCGGCATGAGCGTCGCGTCCCTGGCGCGGCATCCGGAAATCGAAAGCATTACCTGCGTGGAAATCGAACCGGCCGTAATCGGCGCGGCGAAATTTCTCGAGCCGCTGAACCGCGGCGTGCTCCGCGACCCGCGCGTGCACGTGGTGCTCGATGATGCGCGCAATTTTCTGCTCACCACGCGCGAGCAGTTCGACATCATCGCTTCCGAGCCATCGAATCCGTGGATTGCCGGCGTCTCCAACCTGTTCACCGACGAGTTCTACCGCTCGGCGAGCGCGCGGCTGCGGCCGGGCGGGCTGTTCGTGCAGTGGGTGCAGGCGTATTCGCTCTACCCGCAGGATTTCCGCATGATTTTGGCGACGTTCGTGCCGCATTTTCCGCAGGTCACGCTGTGGCGCGGCGAATCACCCGACTACGTGCTACTGGGCCAGCGCGACGCCGCGCCGCTCACGCTCGACCGCGTGCGCGAAGAATGGACGAATCCAGCGCTGCGCGCGGATTTCGAAATGCTGGGCATGCGCCGACCCGAAGGTCTGCTCGGTTTTCATCGCCTCGACGACGCTGATCTACGCAAGCTGGCCGGGAACGGCGCGCGCAACACCGACGACCGCAACCTTCTGGAGTATCGTGCGCCACGTGGATTGCTGGTGAAGGGCCTGGAAGATCGCAACCGCGAGACCGTATGGAAACAGCGCTCCGCGCCGCTGCCGGCCGCGGTCCGCGTGGACGATTCCATAGCCGCGCTCACGGCCGCCGCGGAAACCTTGCTCAACCTCGACGACCCGGACGCCGACTTCTTCGTGGGCTACCTGCGCGGAGAAGCGGATACAGCCATGCTGGCCACGTTGCGCGGCAGGTGGCATGCGGCCAATCGGCGGCTGCCCGAAGCCAAACGCGCCTTCGAAACCGCGATGCAGCTCGACCCCGCATCGCTGGAGGCCGCCGACGGTCTGGCCGATGTCGCGCGGCGCCAGGGCCAGGCGTTCACCGCCGAGCTGTTGTGCAGGCAGATCCTCGCGCGAGATCCCGCGCACGTGCCCGCTCTGCACATGCTCGCGCAGCTCGATCGCGACCGTCAGGAATGGGAGCGCGCCGCACAATGGCAGGCCAGCCTGCTCAAGGCCAAACCCGACTCCGCACCCGACGAATATGCACGCCTCGGAGAAATTCTTCTGGCCGGCGGCAAAACGCAATTGGCCGAACGCGCATTTCTGGCCACGCTCGAACGAGAACCGTATAGCTACGCGGCGCACCGCAACCTCGCGGATCTTTACGCAAAATCTCAGCAATGGGACAAAGCGGAGATGCACTACAATTTGCTCGAACGCTTCCACCCCGACGTGGACCCCGGCGTCTATCTCGGCCTGGCCGGCGTCTTTCGCGCGACCGGACGCCCGCAAGAGGCCGTCGAGATCCTGCGCAAGGGAGTGCGCATCTTCCCGGACAACGCCGACTTGAAAAAACTCGCACCGGTCACGAAGTAAAAAAGGTTTCAGGCATCAGGCGCCAGGTATCAGGTAAAACTGCAAACATTCCTGCGCGGTATCCAATTTCCTATTTCCGATTTTCCATTTTCTATTTTCTGATTTCGCGTATGCTCAGGCTATGCCGTGGGACTACGTCCTCATCTTTTTCGTGCTGGGCATTCTGGTGCCGTGGCGCGGAGCGGTGCGCGTGCGCGAGCTTCTGCGCCAGCCATCGTTGAACACGCTCGAGCGGCTGGCCGTGTATGCATCCACCATCGCCTTTCAGTGGATTGCCGTGGGACTTGTGTTGTGGCGCACGACGGTACACGGAGTGGGCCTCGCCCGGCTCGGCGTCGTGCTGCCGCATCCCGGACGCGCCGTGCTGGTGAGCGTCGCGCTGCTGGCGCCATTGTTGGCCAACCAGTTCTACGGGCTCAAACGACTGGCGCGCATGCCGCCGGAACAGCAGGGGTTTCTCGGCGAACTGGCGCGCAAGCTGATGCCGCAAAATTCCGTGGAGGCGACGGCGTTCGTGGCCTTGTGCTGCACGGTCGCGGCGTGCGAGGAATTTTTGTACCGCGGATTCGTGTTCATGGCCATCGATGACGCGCTGGGCGGCTCGTTGCCCGCGGCCATCGCCGGCTCTTCCCTCCTGTTTGCGCTGGCCCATTTTTATCAGGGACGCCGCGGGTTGCTCTCCACCTTCGTCGTCGGCCTGCTGCTGGGCGGCGCGCGCGCATGGACGGGCAGCCTGGCGCCGTGCGTGGTCGTGCACCTGGTTGTGGACCTGGCCGCGGGGCTGGCCGCGCCGCGCGTGTTGCGGGGCGGCGCGCTGCCGGCCGCGGGGGGCGCGGAGGGCGGGGCGTGAGGCGCCGGCATCGCTATTCAGATATACATGGAGTTCATAGATTAGCTAATAGTCATCACTACCTTCTCCCTGACGAGAATATCGCCCGGGCCCTGGCGCCCTTCGGCTTGCAGCCCTCCGCGGCGCTGGCCGACGCCATTCGCGAGTATGTCAAGCTGCTGCTGCGGTGGAACCGCAAGATCAGCCTGACGGCGGTGTTCACTCCCCAGGAAATTTTGCAGCGCCACTTCGGCGAATCCAT
>DASYRO010000260.1:0-3067 GCA_036004385.1 Candidatus Acidiferrales bacterium | reverse complement strand
TCCTGGGACATCGTCAGCCCGCCCGAGCGCATGCCGCCCGAAGCGTAAATCTTGATGAAGTCCGCGCCGGCTGCTTTTTGTTTGCGAATGAAGGCGCGAATTTCGTCCGGCGTGCCGGTCTGCTCGCCCCGGCCCGAGAGCCCTTCGACGGCGGTCAGGATGCGCGGGCCGGGAAGCGTTCCGCGCGCGATGGCGTCGCGCAAGGGACCGTCGTTGGGCGAGCCCATGCTTTGCACGGTGGTGAAGCCCGCCAGCAGCGTGACCCAGGCGTTGGCGGCGGCTTGATAGGCGGCATCCGTGGAGGCCTCGCCGGCGTTCATATTTTTTCCGTCTTTGCCGAAGCTCCAGTTAATGTGCACGTGCGCGTCAATCCAGCCAGGCAGGACGGTCAGGCCGCGCAGGTCGTAGTCAGCCGGCGCAGCCTTGGGATCATTCTTTGTGTCGAGCGCGGCAATCTTCGAGCCGTCCACCACGATGCGCGCATCGCGCAGCACGCGGCCCTTGCCGTCGAGCACCGTGCTCGCCGCCAGCACGATGCGTTTGCTTGGCGCGGGTGCCGGCGGAGGAATCTGTTGCGCCACGGCGCAGACGCCGAGAGCGCCGAAGACAAGCAAAATGATTTTCGCGAATCGCATGAGCGGGCGCGCCTCCGTCCGGCACTACAGTGTCGTGTGCAATCGCATTAAAACATATTTTGGGAAGGAAGGAGTCAGGGAGCCGGCAAGATGCCAACGCTACTGCGGAAACGAATCGAGGGCGGAGGAGAGACGAGAAAGCGCGGCCTCGAGCGCGGCCGTTTCGCCGCCGATGCCCATGCGAAAGTGCTCAGGCATCTCGAAAAATCTCCCCGGCACAACGGAGAGTTCGTATTTTTCGCGCAGCAGCGTAAAGAATTTTTCCGCTCTGGCGGCAGCGTCAGCACCTGTAGCGCCGGGCTTTAGCCCGGCATTTGCAGCGGGAGTGCTGTCGCCGCCGCGCGCCAAACGCGGAAAGACAATCGTGCCGCATGGTGGGCGGACGACCTCGAGGTCACTACGCGAGTCGAGGAATTTATCCAGCAGCGCGCGATTTTTTGTCAGCAGAGCGGCGGAGCGCGCCGCGATTTTGTCGAGGCGTTCGAGCGCAATCACGCTGAGCCGCTCCGCGGGGTGCGCCGGAATGTTGCCGAAGAGGTCGTTGAGCCGCCACATTTTTTGGGCGAGATCACTCCTCGCGAGAATCCATCCGCAGCGCAGACCGCTCAGGCCGTAGGCTTTGGTCAGACTGCTGGTGGCGATGAATTCTTCGCCGAAATGAAACGCGGAGCGCGGCTCGACGGGCATGGCCAGCGCGGCCAGCATTTCCAGATAGACTTCGTCCACCAGCACGCGGGCGCCGGCGCGACGCGCGATTTCGCCGACTTCGCGCAGTGTAGCGTCGTCGGTGAGCACGCCGCTGGGGTTGTGCAGGTTGGTGAGCACAATCAGGCGCGTGCGCGGAGTGATGTGGCGGACAATTTCCGCGGGCTCAATCTGAAATTTATTTTCGAAGCGGCGCGGAAAGCGCGTCACGTTGGCGCCGAGATACAGCGCGACGTTGAGGAGAGGCTCGTACGCGGGATGCTCGACGAGCACTTCGTCGCCCGGCTCGACCACCGCGGCCATGGCCAGGAAATTGGCCATGGATGTGCCGATGGCCGCGACGATGCAGTCTGTCGCCACGCCACACTTTTTGGCCAGCGCTTCCTGTAACGGCGCGTAGCCGTACCAGCTCGGGCCGTTGATTTCGAGCTGCTCGAGCGAAACGCCCAGCTCGGCGAGCGGAAAATTCATCACGCCGCTGGTGGCCAGATTGAACCGCGCCTGCGAGCGCAGCTTGGCCCATTCGATGTATTCCGTGCTCGTGACGCGTGGCGCGCTCAACGGGATTTCCTCCGGCTCCAATAAAAATACGCGGGAATGCCCGACAACAAAAATAGCAGACCAAAGCGCGCGCTTTCCCAGTATTTGTAAAACGTATTCAGCACGACGAGCCAGGACGCGACGACGAACGCAATGGTCGTGAACGGATGGCCGGGGACGCGAAAGGCGGACGATGTGGATGGATTTTGCGCGGTGTCGCGGCGGCGCAGCGCGAACAGGCACGTGGCGGTGAGTCCAAAAAACAGAAAGTCGAGGGAGATGACGTAACTAAGGATTTTTTCGTAGCTGCCGGAAAGCGCGATGACCATGGCCCACACGCCTTGTAGCGCGATGGCCACGACGGGCACGCGCGTCTGCGGGTGCAGCCAGCCGACGCGGCGGAAAAATAATCCGTCATCGGCCATGGCATAGTACACGCGCGGCGCGGTCAGCATGCCTTGGCTGAGAAAGCCGAGCGTGGAAATGGCGATGCCCGCGGCGATGAGCTTCGCGCCCGTGCCGCCGAGCGCGGCGCGCATCACGTCGGAGGCGGGAGTGGTGGTGGCGGCGAGTCCCGCCGTGCCCAGCACGCGCACGCAGACGAAATTCACGGCGAGATATAATGCCACCACTCCAATGACGCCGATAATCAGCCCCCGTGGCAAATCGCGTTGCGGCTCGCGCATTTCTCCGGCGACGAAGCTGGCCGTCTGCCAACCGCCGTAGGCGAACAGCACCGGCACCATCGCCGCGCCCACCGCGGTCAGCAGATCGAACGACGCGGGCCGATCCAGCAGGCCGCTTGAGGGCTCCGCCGTCGCGGGCGCACTGGCAAAAAATAATCCGCAGGCGATCAGCGCGACGATGGCCAGAATCTTCAGCACCATCAGCGTGCTTTGCACGCCGCTGCCCGCGCGCACGCCGAGGCAGTTGATGATGGTAAGTACGCCGAGGGCCAGCGCCGCGACGAGCGCGTCGGGCACGCGGCTGTGCGTGAACTCCAGATAATATCGCGCGAAGGTGACTGCCACCGCGGCCATGCCGCCGGTCTGCGTGACGAGCAGCAGCGTCCAGCCATAAATGAACGCGACTGACGGATGATACGCCTCGCGGATGTAGGCGTATTGCCCGCCGACGTGCGGCCGGCGCGCGGCCAACTCCGCATAAATAAACGCGCCGAGCAGCGC
>DASYRO010000259.1:0-2823 GCA_036004385.1 Candidatus Acidiferrales bacterium | reverse complement strand
TGGCATGATCACCGCGCCCGCAGCCTGTGCCCGCAGCATATTTTCGATGTGCACGCGGTTGAGCGGCGTTTCGCGGACGCACAGCACCAGCCGCCGCGCTTCTTTCAGGCAGACGTCAGCCGCGCGCGAAAGCAGATCGTCGCTCAACCCGCAAGCAATCGAAGCCAGTGTCCCGACCGAGCAGGGAATCACCACCATCGCATCCACCGCGTAACTTCCCGACGCGATCGCCGCGCCGATATCTTTGTTGGGCACATATTCGATTTTCTTTGTGTCCGCGCCAAGGATCTGCGCCGGCAGGCGCTTGGACTCCTGCGCAGTAATGCCCAGTTCGGTGGCCAGCAGCCGTTGTCCCGCGTCGGTCACTACCAGGTGCACTTTGGCCACCCGCGCGTCCGCTTCGAGCACGCGCAGAATGGCCTGCGCCAGGACGGCGCCGCTCGCCCCGGTCACGCCGACGGTGATGACTTTGCCTTCTGTCTGCTTCATTCTTGGCCGCGCAGTCCGCCAGTCTAGGCAGCCGCTTCCGCCAAAGTCAAGAAACGCGTTGTCATTCTGAGCGAACGTAGAGAGCGAAGAACCTCGTCCCGAGATCCTTCGCTTCGCTCCCTTCGCTACCGCTTCCCTCGCCCCGCTCGGGACGAGCAGGGCAAGCAGGATGACAACAAGTATGCTGTAGCGCGACGTTGTGCCCAATCGGTTTCGCGTTTCATTTGTTCCGTTGCTGCCAAAGGCGTCGAATTCGCCGCGATGATAGAATCTCGTCTTCATGGACGAACCCGACATCCGCAACGTGCTCGAAAAACTTCGCGCCGGCCGGCTGACTACAGCGCAGGCTCTCGACCGCCTGCGCCACCTGCCGTTTGAAGACCTCGGCTTTGCCAAGATTGACCATCACCGCGCCCTGCGCCAGGGCTACGCGGAAGTGATTTTCGGCCGCGGCAAGACGCCGCAGCAAATCGCGCAGATTGCCCGTGGAATGCTGCGCGTGAAAGCCTCGAAGCAAAATATTTTGATTACGCGCGCTGACCGGCGAATTTTCGCCGCCGTGCGCCGCATCGCGCGGACCGCGAAATTTCATCCGGTTTGTGGCGCCATTTCCATTCGGCGTAACGCCGCGATCACAGGCAAAGGAATGATTCTCGTTATTTCCGCCGGCACCAGCGACATTCCCGTGGCGGAAGAAGCTCTGGTCACCGCGCAAACCATGGGCAACCGCATCGAGTCGCTCTATGACGTCGGCGTCGCTGGCCTCCATCGCCTCATGCGACACCGCGAAAAACTTGCCGACGCACGCGTGATTATTTGCGTGGCGGGGATGGAAGGCGCGCTGCCGAGTGTGGTGGCGGGCTTGGTCGGCGTACCTGTGATCGCCGTGCCCACCAGCATCGGCTACGGCGCAAGTTTTGGAGGGCTCGCCGCGTTGCTGGCCATGATGAATAGTTGCGCATCCAACGTCAGCGTCGTGAATATTGATAACGGCTTCGGCGCCGGCTGCGTCGCCACTGTCATCAACCGACTTTGATCATTGCTGTCATCCTGCTTGCCCAGAACGGAGCGAAGGGAGCGCAGCGAAGGATCTCTCTTCACGGTTTCAGCAGCACCTTCATTACTCCCGCTTTTTGTGCGTAGCGAATGGCCTTGGCCGCCTCGCGCAATGGGAATACGCGGCTGATCAACGGCTGTGGATCCACTTTCCCGCTCTGCAACATCTCCAGCGCCGGACGAAACGGCCCGCAGCGCGAGCCGACGATGTTGATCTCGTTCACCACGATCGGCCACGTTTCGAATTTTGCCGCACCGTGGAATGTGGACTTCAGCGCCAGCGTTCCTCTGGGCGCGACCATTTCCAGCGCCTGCTTGAGCCCTTTAGGTGATCCCGTCGCCTCCACCACTAACGTCCAGCATTTTTCGTGCGACGTACTGTGCGCTTTGCGCGAATGCTTCGTTGCAATGCCGGCGCCGCGCGCCAGCGTGAGTTTCCCCGCGTGTTTTCCGAACATCGTGACGCGCAACCCGGTGGCGCGCAGCACGCGCGCGATTAATTGCGCCAGTTTGCCATCGCCCAGCACGGCGACTTCATGATGCTCGCTGATTTTCACCTGTTCGAGAATTTCGCACGCCGCGGCGAGCGGCTCGGTGAACACGGCCTGTTCGTCGGTCACGCCATCCGGTACCGCGTGCAAGTTGCCAATGGGTAGCGTCAGATATTCCGCAAACGCTCCATCGTGCCCGACGATCCCTAGCACGCGCCGGTTTGCGCAATGCGTGGGAATTCCCCGCCGGCAATACGCACAGATTTTCTTCTGATTCAAGGCTGCGCACGAAATGTTAATTTCGCCGACCACGCGCCGGCCAATCCATTCGCGTTCGGCGTATTCGAAAATTTCCCCTACGAACTCATGTCCGGGCGTGCCGCGAAAATTGTGATATCCGCGCAGGATTTCAATGTCCGTGTTACAGATTCCTGCCAGCCGCACGCGCACCACGGCCCACCCCGGCCTGAGCCGCGGAATCGGTTTTTCCCGCCTCTGTAGTTTTCCGTTTCGGACGATGAAGGAAAGCATAGGTGGGGTCTAGCGCAGTGCGTCGCGCAGGGCGGCGATGAGGTCCGGCTCCTGCTCGGGAAAGACGGTGCGCAGGTCCAGCACCAGCCGGTCTTCTTCCACGCGCGCCACCACGGGGATGGCCTGTGATGTTTCCTGCAGGCGCGCTTCAAGCGCGGCGGCCGAATAGCGTACGCTCGAAATGGTGATGACTTTGGTGGCCAGTTGTTGCTGAGGGGTCGAGCCGCCACCGATCACCGACCAGCCATCGCGGACG
>DASYRO010000258.1:0-3510 GCA_036004385.1 Candidatus Acidiferrales bacterium | reverse complement strand
GTTGTTGGACGTATTGGGTTGTTTCCGCGGGCGCCCATCCCGGTCTTCTGCTCAATATTGAAAATGAACGTCCGATCGAATTTAGGCGAGACAAATACGGTCGGTACGAGATGTGGACCTATGACGGCGCGTTCGATTACTTCGACGAGTTGTCGCACGCCGAAACCGTCTTCCCGAGGGTGATTCTGGGTCTTGAGGGGCGGGACCTTGTCAACTTAAACGTGAAGCACCGGAGTGCTTACGACAAGGAAATTCGCGACGCGCGGAAAAACCTGACGCCATCTAAAATTGCTGCCCTGCGTTCCGCAAAGAATCCCTATTACGACCAACTGGAAACCTCGATAACCGTGCTAACCATCGTTTTGGCTCAACTGTACGGTGGCAGGGAACGAGAGGGCTGGAAGACACTGGAGCAGATGTGGCCGTCCCATGATGTAGCTCGCCTGACTGCCCTCATTAAAAAGACCCGTGCCGAAGGAGTCCTAGCGTATCTTCCGCCTCGAAGCCGGGCTGCGCTCGAGCCAGTTCTTTCTCGGCGAATTCCAGTTGCAACCGCCCGCTGATTCGTCCTACCCTATTCTCCCCGGCTGCCTGTTGCAGGAGCGCTTCGAAAAACTTATCGGTTCGCGGAGGGGTCCCATGAAAGTGAAGGACCTGATCGAGTCCCGCAAGGAAGTGTATTCCATCCCCGTGGACATGAGTGTGCATGATGCTGCGCGCTACCTGCGCGAGAAGGGCGTGCGCGCCGCGGGCATCTGCGACGCCAAGGGCAAGCTGGTCGGCTGCATTTCCCAGTCGGACATCTCCGACAAAGTGGCCGCCGAAAATAAGTGTCCGGCATGGATGCGCGTTACCGAAGTGATGTCCACGGACCTGGTCATGACCACGCCGGAAACGCCCCTGGATGACTGCCTGCGCATGATGGACGAGCACGGCATTTTCCACTTGCTCGTGCAGGATGAAAGCAAACAGTACCGCGGGATGATTTCTGTCGCCGACCTGTTGCGCGTGCTGGCATCCGATCACAAGGCTCGCGCGGACATGCTCGAGTCGTACATTTTTCCCCAGCGCTGACCGTAGGACAAGCGTCCACGCCGGTCCTGATTAAGTTGTAGGAAATCAGAGACAGGCCTGGAGGCCTGTCCTACGGCTGCGGCTGTTTGGCCGGTAGCAACGTGGGGCCGCCCGCGCGCACGCGGCTCAGGATGAGTCCGCCGGTGACAAACAGCGCGCCAATGGAGAGGATGGCCAGGCGCTGGTTGCCGCCGGTGGCGCTGGAGACGCCGCCGAAGAGCAACGGCCCCATGATGGCCGAGGCTTTTCCTACCAGTGCATAGAATCCGAAGTAATCGGCCTCCTTGCCTCTGGGAACCAATGTGGACATGAATGCGCGCGAGGCGGACTGAATCGCTCCCAGGCCCGAGCCCGCCAAAACCGCCACCACAAAAAACGCCTGCTTGGACTGTACGAAATACGCCGCGGTCACCACCAGCGACCATTGCACCAGCATCAGCATCACCACTCGCTTGGGGCCCAGCTTGTCTGTCGGCATGGCCCACAGGTATGCGCCGACGAGCGCCGAAATCTGCACCACGAGAAACAACACGATGTTTTCTGTATCGCTAAAGCCCAGAGTTTTGCTGGCGAAGCCCGCCGCGAAGTAAATCACCGTGTTCACGCCGTCTTCAGAAAAGATGTAGGAGAAAAGGAACCAGCGCATCTCGCGCAGCGCGGGATTAAAGAGGATTTCCTTCAGCGTGCGCCACGATTCGCGAGCGCCCGTCCGCGCCGCGGCCAGCGTGCCCAATCGAGCCGGCGCTTCCGAAGGCAGGTAAAGGAACGCCGGCAGCGAGAAAATCAAAAACGCGGCGGCGATCGCCAGGTACGTCGTATTCAGCATTTTCAGCCGCACCAGCGGAAAGGCCAGCACCAGCCCCAGCAGCGAGCCGACGTAACCCGTCGCGAATCCCCACCCGGAAACGCGGCCCTGGTAATCGGGCGGCGCGATTTCCGGCAAATAAGCGTTGTAGAAAACAATGCCGCCCTCGAAGGCCACGTACGAAACCAGCGTCACCACGAAGCCCCACCACAGCATCCCCGGCGACACCGTAGGGTACAAGCACACCGCGCCCACCGAAGTCAGCGTGTAGATCATCAACAGGCGCTTGCGCACGCCGGCGTGGTCCGCAATGGCTCCCATTAGCGGCGAACTCAGCGCCACCAGCAGCATGGACACGGAAATGATGCGTCCCCACCAGAGGTCGCCGAGTCCCGTCTCGTTGCCTACGATGTTGCGCTGAAATTGGACCTGCCAGATGACCGAGGGGAGTACGACGTAGAACGAGTTTGCGAAATCATAAAGGCACCAGCTCGCGATGGTTTTGCGATCCACCGTGCGCCCAGTATACGTTGTCCCGGCCGGAGCATAGAAGAGCCGTGCTAGAATCCGGCCTTCGCTGAGGTCTTCGGGAGGAATGGATGCGAATAGCCAAGCTCGGTCTCTTCTGCGCAGTTCTTTTGCTTTTCGTATCTGTGACGGCGCCCGCCGGTGCGCAAGTCAAAAAATTCAAGGCGGGGAAAGGCGTCTCCACGTTCGCCGTGCGCGAGCCGGTGCTGCGCGTTCAGCCCGGCGACGTCGTGGAAACCGCGTCGCTGCCCGGCGAGTATTACGAACGACCCGGCGGCGCATGGCCCGGCGAAGTGGGGCCGTTCTATATCGAAGGTGCGACGACGAACGACACGCTGGTGGTGAAAATCCTGAAGCTGCGCCCGAACATGGACCACGCCGTCTCCACACACACGCCCGGCGGCATCGCGGCCATCGCCGCAGACCGCTACACGCGCATGCTGAATGCGCCGATTCCGGCCAAGCGGTACGTCTGGAAGTTGGAAAAAAACGGCACGATCGGCATGCTCGATTTGCCGGAGAGCAAAAAGCGGCTGGAAGTGCCGCTCCACCCGATGCTCGGGCGCGTGGCCGTTGCGCCCTCGGGCGAAGAAGCGTGGGGCGGACTGTGGCCGGGAAATTTCGGCGGCAACATGGACGTCAGCGACGTGCGCGAGGGTGCCACGGTTTATCTGCCCATCTTCCATGACGGCGCGTATTTTTATTTTGGCGATGGCCACGCCTTGCAGGGCGACGGGGAAATCTGCGGCTCGGGACTGGAGACGACGATGGACGTCACGTTCCAGTTCGAGCTGGTCAAGGGCAAGAAGATCGCCTGGCCGCGCATCGAAAACGACGAGTACATCATGACCGTCGGCAGCGTCCGCCCGCTTTCCGACGCGCTGCGCATCGCCGCCGTGGAAATGGTCGAATGGCTGGAAACCGAATACAAATTCGACCGCTGGGACGCCTACCAGACGGTTTCACAGCTTGCCGTGATGCGCGTGGGCAACATGGTGGACCCGAATTACGCGGTGGTCGTGAAGATTCCGAAACGATTGCTGCCAAAATGACGTGGAAAAATGTAGGGGGCACGATATATCGTGCCCCAGCGTAAAACCGAA
>DASYRO010000257.1:0-1512 GCA_036004385.1 Candidatus Acidiferrales bacterium | reverse complement strand
GCCGGCGGCGTGACGCAGATCATGATCGGCGCCGGCGGCATGGGACTCGATGCCGAAGCCAACCAGTTGGCCACGGGAAAATTCCGCCGCGTGCCCGGCTTGCTGAAATACGTCACCGCAGCGCTCGCCGCAGTGGCCACTTCGCAGCCTTTGCGCGTCACCGCAGAAATCGACGACGCGCGCTGGCAGGGCGCCCTGCTGCTCGCCGCCGTCGCCAATTGCCCCACGTACGGCGCGGGCTTCCACATCGCTCCCGCGGCGCGCATGGATGATGGCTGGATGAACTTAACGTTTGTGGAAGACCTGCCGTGGGCGCGGATTCTCGAAGCGCTGCTCGTGCTGCTCCGCAATGGCGATCTGCGCTGGCCGGAAATCCACCGCTTCCGCGCACGGCGCGTGCGGCTCTCCGCGGACCGCCCCTCGCCTTTCCACGGCGACGGCGAAATCCTCGGACAAGCGCCGATGGAAATCGAAGTCCTTCCCAAAGCCGTGCGCGTTATCGCCCCGTCTCAATCGGCGCAGTGATCAAATGTGGTCCAATGATGCAAGGGCGCCACTGTCATCCCGAGTCCCGATGGCTTAAATCGGGACGAGGGATCTGCTTTTGGCTTTCGATGAAAAGTTAAATCCTGGGGAGCGAATCCCACAATGCGGGAGGAGGGTTATTCCTTCTTCTTGTCCACTTTCAAATTGACGACGATGTCTTTGCGGCTGTCGAAGCTGGAAACCGTTTTCTTCGCGGAGGTCATGCCTTCCTTCTCCGCGTGGATTTCGTAATCCACGTTGGGATCGAGGCCGCTGAAACTGTACTCGCCCTTGTCCTTGACGATGCGCGTGGCTACCACCTGCGTCCTCGTATTTTTCAGGTACACCACGCCGCCGGTCACCGCGGCTTCCTCCTTATCCAGCACCACGCCATGGACGGTGCGCAGTTGCGATTCGCGCTTGTCCTGAGCTGGCACAGCCGCCGCCCACAGCAGCGCTGCCAGCGCGGCCAGGAGAATGATGTTTCGCATCTTTATCACAATTTGCCTCTCGCTTACGGCTTCTTTTCCGGCGTCGCCGGATTCATCCGGAAGACCAATTTCTCTTGCGTGCCCTTTTCTCCGTCCACTTTCTGCGACTGTTCCTCGAAGCCCTTCGCTCTCACGTGGACTTCATATTCGCCGCCTTGCGGCACCCATAAGCCGAACTCGCCTTGCCGGTCGCTCACCGCTTCCCACCGCACCTTGCGCTCTCCGGCTCGGTTCACACGGATAGCGGCGCCGGGGAGCGAGAATCCTTTTTCCGTAAAGACCATTCCGGAGATGACCACTTCCCGCTTGCGCGGCGTCTTCTGCGAGCCCGCGGCGGGAGGCGCGCCGGCCGGCATGGCCAGGGTTGCCAGCAGCACGAACACGGCCGCTGCTGGCCAGTATCTTGGATGTAAGCGGCCCGGCGCGGGATGCCGCGGCGTTGCGCGGTGTGCCCTGGCGCTCACTCTTCTTCATCCTCGACTTTTTCTTCCTCTTT
>DASYRO010000256.1:0-4654 GCA_036004385.1 Candidatus Acidiferrales bacterium | reverse complement strand
AACCCTGTTCGACAATCTCTCCCTGGCTCATCATGGCGAAGGAATCCGCCCATCTTGCGGCCAGACTCAAATCGTGCGTGATGTAGAGGTACGTGAGGCCGTGACGCGATTGCAACTCTTGCAGCAACCGCACAATTTGTTTTTGCGTCAGAAGGTCGAGGCCGGAGAAGGATTCGTCAAAGATTAAAAGTTTGGGCTGCACAACCAGCGCCCGCGCAATCGCGAGTCTTTGTCTCTGCCCTCCGCTGAATTCCAGCGGACGCCGGCTGGCCCAGGCTGCACTCAATCCCACTTGCTCCATCAGCGCCAGCGCGCGGTCGTGCCGCTCGCGAGCGGTTGCCACGCGCTGTATGAGCAGGGGCTCAGAGATAATTTCGGACGCGCTCAGGTTCGGATTGAGTGCCGAAGCGGAATCCTGGAATACGAGCTGGACGTGGCGAAAGAAGGCCAGGCGATCTTTCCGGCTCAATCCGGCAATGCTCCGGCCGTCGGCTCTGATTTCGCCGGAGTCGAAGTTTTCCAGGCCCGCCAGGCACTTGCCGAGCGTGGATTTTCCGCTGCCGGATTCGCCCCGGAGAGCAAGCGTGGCGCCGCGGTGAATTTCCAGATTAATTCCGCGCAGCGCCGGAATTCTGGCAGGGCGTTCCAGCAGACCCCTTCTTTGCGAGTAACATTTCTTCAGGTCGTGCAAGGAAATTAAAGCGGATGTTCGGCTGTCGGATTGCCGGACCAGCGTGCGCGCGGCGGTCGAGCCATACATGTCAGTTCGCATTTCTTGCGACGGAATTTGGCCACATTCCAAAAGTGTTTGCGTGTAGAGATGGCGCGGTCGAGAGAGTATCTGCTCGGAAGCGCCCGCTTCGACGACGCGCCCTTCGTGTATGACCAGGATGCGGTCGGCGAGCGCGGCGAGCACCGCCGGTTGGTGGCTGATCACCAGGAATGCGATTCCCATCTGTTCTTTCAAATCTCGCAAGAGTTGGAGAATGCCGGCTCGCGAAACGGCATCGAGAGACGCAGTCGGTTCATCCGCGATAACCATTTGCGGCCGGCACACCAACGCTTGCGCAATGGCCACGCGCTGGAGCTGCCCGCCACTCAACTGGTGCGGAAACCCGCGATAGATGCGCGCGACCTGGTGCAGTCCGACTGCGGCCAGCATTTCTTCCGCCGCCGCGCGGCAGCGCTTCCAGTTCCAGTGCCGATGGACGCGAACGATTTCTGCGATTTGATCCCCGACTCGCCGCACGGGATTGAAAGCAACAGCAGGTTCCTGAAAAATCATCGAAATTTCTGCGCCACGGCGCTTGTGCATTGCTCGCTCTTCAAGCGTGAGAACGTTCTTTCCACCGAAAAATATAGCTCCTCGCGTATGGGCAACCTCCGCAGGCAACAATCGCAGGATGGAAAGCGCGGTCGTCGTCTTGCCCGAGCCGGACTCTCCCAAAATCCCGAGAGCCTGGCCTGGCTCCAAGGCAAAGCTCACGCCCTCGATGGCCCGGTGCAATGCTCCGTTGCGAGACCGGTAAGTAACCGTCAAATCTTCGATTTGCAGCAGCTTCGACATATCGTCCGTGGGTGCTCGGGCGATGCTTGGTTCCTATACCGTTCGATTCATTTGTAGGAAGTGCCGCCCAGCACCTAGACGAGCCTAATTCGCAGGAAGGATAGGGAGAATAGGACTTAAGCCTCAAAATAAGGACCTGGTTTTGGGACTTCCGTACTATGGGTTTCTTTGTCCATCCCCTTTCCTGCCTGAGGTTTACATACGGGGCTTGCAATGCAGGTTGCGATGCGGCCGGTCGGCCCGGTAGACGGCAATGATGGGCTAGCCGAATTAGCGGTGATGCAAGATCACACTTCGGCGAAGCGGGATTCTCGTGCTCTCAATCGAGCTCGTAATCAATGAATAGGTCATCAACGGTGATGTTTATTTTGGCCGGCAGTTTTTTCCATGCTTGCTGGGTCACGCTGTCCGGCCGCTCGCTATCTTTCGGCCAGCCGAGGTCGGAACGCAGCACGCGCCCCTGCGTTTTTTCCAGCAGGCGATCGTGGAGATTCTTGGCCGGCATTTGCCAGGGCGGTTTCTTTTTCAGAGCCACGGCCCGGTCTACGGGAATGAACGCCACCAACTCATCGCTCTTCATGAGTTCGAGTCCGTGCTCCTTCATGGTGGCGTTGTGACTGGCGTGATGTCCGACCTTGTAGAAGACGGTGCTTCCGAACAGGTCCTTCATCTTCACGGTTTTGGTTTGATTGCCGGACTCTTTGATTTTCCATTCGAGTTCCTGCCAGGAAAGCCAGTTGCCCATCTGCGCGTCGGCCGGAAAGAGGAGCACGCGGCCATCGGCGACGCGCTCGATGGCCAGCGCAAGGCTGGTGTTGTTGGTGAAGCTATCGAGCTGGAGCGCAAAATCGGGGGCGACGCCGAGCCAATCGCTGTCGATCCTGCGCCAGTCTTCGCCGGGGGTCTCGTACGTCGGATAATGCTGCTGCCGTTGGGCGGCATCGGTCGCATCGAAGCGGTAGCGCAACTCAAACGGAAAGCTGCGCTCGAATTCTTCGAGTTCCGCGCCCTGTAATTCCGCGGCGTCGTCGCTCCAGGAGCCGGCGCTGGCAAAGCACCGCGCACCGGCCGCAAACCCGCGGGCCGCGCCACCCGCAAGATCGTACAGCTCGGCGTCGCCGTGCTCACCCATCGTGCGGATTTTCTCCAGGCTGCGCGGCGGCCCGAGGATGTAGAAGCGAATGCCCGGCAACCACTCTGGCTCCATTAACTCGCCGGGATCGCGAAACTTTTTCTGGCTGGAATCGCGCGAGAGGACGTAGTCCATCGCCTCATCCACGGTCTTGGCGAAATCAGCGCCCAGCGGGCCGCCGTCCGGGATATCGCCGAAAAACCCGAGCAGCCGGCGGATGCCGGCGTTCCAGGCCTGCGCCGTCTTTTTATCTTCGTCGGAGCCCGCCGGCGTTGCGTCAAGCGCGTTCACCGCGGCGCGCAGCGCCATCTTCAGGTCATTCGGATATTTCTGAATCGCCTTGGCATCCGCATCATCTTTATTCTCCGTCCAGGCGACCCACACGCGGTCCACGGTAATCTGATCGAAGGCCTTTTTCTGGCTGTTGAATCCTGAAAGATGGTCCTTGTGTTCGTGCGTGGCGACGAGCAGGTTCAGATGGCTGCCGGTCTGCCCAGCGATGTCCGCGGCTACATCCTTTAAATCAACGCCGGTGGTGGTAGCGCCGAGCGTGCCGCAGTCAATAAGCATGTGGCAGGGCTTGGGGTCGGTGAAGAACGTCACGAGAAAGCAATCGCCCAGCCCCTGACGATACATGCGAACGCGAATTTTCACGGCGGCCTCCTGGCGGCGAGCCTTGGGCGCCCGCGGCCGTTTGCGTCGCGCGGTTTTCTTGCGTGGCGGCATCTAGATGCGGTGCAACATGGCGAACGGCTCGCGGGTGTCTTCTTCAAAATACGTGCTGCGCAATGAATCCGCGCCGAGTTGCTGCACGAACGCCTGCTGGCGCGCCAGCCGCTGCTCGCTGCTGGCGTGCTTGCGAATGCAGTACTTGATTTCCAGGTCGTGGAGATCCGCCACGATGGTGCAACCACCTTCGAACTTCATGGTTTTGACGGGCTCTTGCGGGTCAACCGGCTTGGTTTGCTCGCGCGGGTCCACCTGCACGGTTCGCTCCTGGAGAAGTTCAATCACGAATTGCAGGAGTTTCTGACCATCCGGGCCGACGCGGTTGGACAATCGCGCCGCGTGCACTTCGAATTTCTTGCCATACTCGAGACCCAGGTATCCGGCATCGCGGCGGCCGCAGGGTCCTTCAAAGTGCTCTTCCAGCCATTCGTGAACTTCCCGGCGCATTTCCCGCGCTAGAAAGAAGATCGTGGAGCGGGACTTGGCGTATTGCAGGGCATCCGCGTGGTGGCGGAGGTTGATAATCCCGCGCAGCAGTTCCTGCGAAGGTCCGGCGGCATCGCCGTGCACGCCACGCCACAGCAGGCTCTCGACGGAAAGCGTGCGCACGTCCCGCGGATAGAGGCCGCGTTTGCGGAATGCTTCGACGAACGCCACGCGGTACTTCAGGTCGTCGTCGCGCACCAGGTCGTAGTCGGCGGTGATCAGGGCGCGGAGATATTCGCCGAAGGTCAGATCCACCGGCGGGCAATAATCCAGCGCGCGAATGCACATGGTCAGGACGTGCTTGGCGGCCTTGGCTGCCTCCTCGCTGAGGCGGCGGACCAGGTCGGGATGAATCGCGCCGGGAGCGAGAATGCCCGTGCCGCCGGTGGCCAGACGCAGCAAGTCCGCGACGCGCGTCTCGTAGATGGAAAGGAATGCGTCAAAGACGGCGGCCACAAGGATGGCGCCGCGTGCGTGTGGCTCCGTGGTGCGCTCGTATTCCAGCGGATCCGGTTTGCGAGGCTCCCACGCTTGCGTTTCCGGATTGTAGCGGCCGATAGCGTCGCGCAAAGCTCCCCGGCCGCCGGAGGCGCGGCCGAACTGCCCGGCGAGCTGCCCGAGAAGATTTTCCTGGGAGCGGATCTCCCCGCGCGTGCGCGTAATCTGATGGCGCAGGATTTCCGGAAAGGTGAAATGCTGTAACAGGGCGACGATGTCCGCGAAGGCTTCATGGAACGCGC
>DASYRO010000255.1:0-7092 GCA_036004385.1 Candidatus Acidiferrales bacterium | reverse complement strand
CGGCAGGAATTCGCCCGGCTGCGCCAGCCGATTTTTCCGGACGCGGAACTCTACAACGCCATCGCCGACGCTGGCGCGGACATAAAGGAAGCGCTAGGACGCGCGGCGCGTGAGCACAAGCGCGTGCTGCTCGTCTTCGGTGGGAACTGGTGCTACGACTGCCACGTGCTGGAAGCGGCTTTCCATTCGCCGGAAGTGGCGCCGCTGCTCGCGCCGAATTTTGAGGTCGTCAATGTGGATATCGGCCGAGCAGACAAAAATCTGGACATCGCTAAGAAGTACCAAGTGCCGCTGGAAAAAGGCGTGCCCGCCATCGCCGTGCTGGAAAGCGACGGCAACCTGCTCTTCAGCCAAAAGAATGGAGAATTCGAGGCCGTGCGCAAATTGGGCCCCGAGGAATTGATTGCATTTCTGAACCAGTGGAAACCTGCCGCACCTCCGCCGCGCAAACCGTGAATCCGCAGATCACTTAATCTTCCGCCCCCGGCGCGTTGTGCGCCTAGCGAACTGCTTTTTCATCCAGCGAAAATTTACATTTCAGGGAAACTTTCGCGCCTTCGAAGACGAATTCCGCGGTGTCGCCGGCGGGATCCAGCACGGGCTTGCCGTCTTGTTCGCGCGGGAAGAAAAAATGCACGGCTTCGTTGGCGCCGACGCCGCTATGTTCCGTTTCGATTGGAATGAAGATGCCGCGGCTGGTCTTCAGCCGAACAGGATTCTTGTCCTTCGACTTTTCGCGGATGGCAAAGGGATCCCCCGCGCCGCGGGCGGGCCGGACGACGTTCATGGTAACGACGTAGCAATCTGCGGGACGCCGCGGCGGAGGCGATTGAAACGCGGAGAGCGCGCGCTCGCCCAGCGAGTCGAGGCGCGCAAACGCCGCGGCTACTTCCGGCGCGGAATCCCAGCGGACCAGGTACACCGCAAGATTGAATTCCGACGACGGCAATTCTCGCCGGCGCGCGCCGAACCGCGGCCAGCGGAACCGCCCGCTGCGACAGCCTTCATCGCCGCCGTCAGCGTCCGAGTCGCAGTTCGCCAGTGATGCTGCGACAGTTTCCTGCCTGGCCCACGGGGAATCCCTGAGGACTTGCACTGCCTCTTCGGCGGTCCATTCCTGCGGCGACTTGTGCTTCCAGAAATCTTCGGCGTGCGCGGCCAGTGCGACGAGCACGAGCACGCAACTTATCGTCGCGGGTAGGGCTTTCTTCACGGACATAGTGTACTCCAGTGGAAACCGATGCGTGCGCGACGTGCGCCGTTGCACGCGGGGGGTGAGGAAGAATTCTAAATTTCAAAGAACCGCAACACAGATGAACACAGATAAACACAGATGAGTCGCAATTCGGAAAAGAGAATAGCGAGGTTAAAAAATAGCAGCGCGCGCACGATACTTCGCCCCCTTCGCCGCTTTGACTCCGCGGCGCGGCGGCCACTAAAATGAAGAGCATATGTTTGAGAATTTAACCGACAAGCTGCAGCGCGTGTTCAAGAACCTGCGCGGGCAGGGCAAGCTCACCGCGGAGCACTTGGATGCGGCGCTGAGCGGCCTGCGCGAAGCCATGCTCGATGCGGACGTCAACGTCGCGGTGGTGGATGAAATCCTCGGGCGCATCCGCGAAAAAGCGCTGGGCGAAGAAGTGCTCCTGCAACTTTCGCCGGACCAGCACATTATCAAAATTGTGCGCGACGAATTGAATTTTTTGCTTGGTGACCAGTCGAAACCAAAATTCGCCTCGCGCCCGCCCTCCGTGTGGATGCTCGTCGGGCTGCAAGGCTCAGGAAAGACGACGACCACGGGCAAACTCGCCAAGTGGCTGGCCGGCACCGGGCATCGGCCGCTGGTCGTTTCCACGGACGTCTATCGCCCGGCCGCGCGCGAACAGCTCGCCCAAGTCGCCAAGGCCATCGGGCTGCCGATTTGGGCGGCGACCGGCGTGGATAAGCCGCTGGAGATCGTCCGCGGCGCGATCCGCGAATCGAAACTTTCCGCCAGCGACGTGGTGCTGGTGGACACCGCCGGCCGCCTGCACATCGACGACGAGTTGATGAACGAATTGCAAATGCTGAAGCGCGAATTACAACCAGCGGAGATTCTGTTCATCGCCGACGCCATGATCGGGCAAGACGCGGTGCGCTCCGCGAGCGAATTTCACAAGCGGCTGGGCCTCTCCGGCGTTGTGCTGACCAAACTCGACGGCGACGCGCGCGGCGGCGCGGCGCTTTCGATTCGCAAAGTGACCGGAGCGCCGGTGAAGTTCGTGGGCATCGGAGAAAAATACGACGCCATCGAGCCGTTCTATCCCGACCGCATCGTCAGCCGCATTCTGGGCATGGGCGACGTCCTCTCGCTGATCGAAAAAGCCGAGCAGCACATCGACGCCAAGAAAGCCGCGGAGCTGGAGAAAAAACTCCGCCACGACGATTTCACGCTGGAAGATTTCCGCGACCAGCTTCGCCAGCTCAAGAAAATGGGCCCGCTGGAGCAGGTGGTGGGCATGCTGCCCAAGGTCGGGCCGTTCGCGAATATTCCGCGCGACACGCAGGTGGACGAGAGTCGGCTGAAACACGTCGAGGCCATCATCAACTCCATGACCGCCGAGGAACGCGACGACCACTCCGTGATTGACGGCAAGCGCCGCAAACGCATCGCCCGCGGCAGCGGCACCAGCGTGCAGCAGGTCAACGAAGTCCTGCGGCAGTATATGACCATGCGCAAAATGATTAAGCAGTACGGCGCGGCCGCGGCGAAGGGCAGGCTGCGCGGGCTAGGGAAATTTTCGGGGATGTAATGCCATAAAACAAACGTCCCGGAAAGTTGTGCTTCCCGGGACGCGATTCATACTGGGCGAAGAGTCTTTCTGCGGCTACTCCTCGTAATAATCGACTCGCTTATTCTTCGTCTTTTCGTTGTAGATCAAGCCGCCGACGGCGCCGACGATTGCGCCGATGCCTGCGCCTTTTTTGCCTCCAGCCAGCGCACCGATTCCGGCTCCCGCGGCGCTGCTGCCCGCCACGATGAAAACTTGGTCCCGCGTCGAGCGGCGGCGTACCTGCGGAGCCGATCGAACCGGACGGTACGTCGCGGGTTGCGCGTAGGCAACGTGTCGAGGCGCGTAGGTGGCCTGGCGCTCGAAGGCCTGCGGAGACTGGTTAGTCGCGAAGGCGTTGGCCAGTGACTCGCGGGCCTGTTCGCCGAAAATGGTCCCCGCGAAAAACGCTACGAGCACACCGATCACAATCAGAAGGCGAGTTTTCATGGTGTTCTCCTGGCTGGGCGTACCCAGTAAGATGCTCTTGGTTGGGACTGGGTTTGTCCATGCAATTGCGACGTTCCCGATTTTTGCCGTTTTCGGCTATAATGGCGGCCGGAGGAATCACGTTTTGCTGACGATTCGACTGTCGAGAATTGGAAAAAAGAAGAAGCCATTTTACCGTGTGGTGGTGACGGAGAGCAGCCGTCCGCGAGACGGCCGGTTCGTGGAAATTGTGGGCACGTATGATCCGCTGAAGAAGACGGAAGGCGTCAAGCTGGACGCCGAGCGCGTCAAGTACTGGCTTGGCTGCGGTGCGCAGCCCAGCGACACCGTGCGCAGCTTCATCCGCCGTCAAAAGAGTTCCTAGTTTCGCCCCGCGCCCGATTCTCTGCTTGGGAGGCCTTCGACTTCGTTCGAAGTTCGAGTACGCAGGCCCTCCTTCCCGGAAAGGAGCATCGGTGCGAGATCTCGTCGAAGCCATCGCCAAGGCGCTGGTAGATAATCCCGATCAAGTCCAGGTGCGCGCGGTGGATGGAGAACAGGTGACCGTGCTGGAGTTGCGCGTGCATCCCACCGATCTCGGCAAAGTCATCGGCAGGCAGGGCCGCACGGCCAAGGCCATGCGCACGCTGCTCGGGGCGGCGGGCATGAAACTCCACAAGCGCTACACGCTGGAGATACTCGAGTAGTGGCGGCGGAGTGGCAGGGCGTCACGCTCGCGCGGATTCTCCGCAGCCGCGGCCGCATCGGCGAAGTCGCCGCAGAAATCCTCACCGATTTTCCCCAACGTCTTACTTCTCTTCGCGAAGTCTATCTCTCCGACGGAAAAACTCCTCCCCGGCGCATCACCGTCCGGCGCTGCTGGTTGCACAAGGGCCAGGCCATTTTCCATTTCGAAGGTGTGGACTCGATTTCCGCCGCCGAAATTCTCACCGGCCTGGAAATTCAGGTGCCGCTTTCCGAGCGCGTCACGCTGCCCGCGGGAATGTTTTTTATCAGCGACCTGGTCGGCTGCGAAGTGTGGGAAGCGGGCGCGGCGACGCCGCTGGGCACGGTGCGCGATCTCCAGCCCACAGGCGACGAATCGCCGGGCACGCCGCTGCTCGTCGTGGAAACGCCGCGCGGCGAATTGCTCATCCCCTTTGCGCAGGAAATTTGCACGCGCATCGATCCCACCGCACGGCGCATTGACGTCGTCCTTCCCGCAGGCCTGCGCGACTTGAATCCGTAAGCGATCGCGCGAAACCACGCTCCCCCTGAAAAAGTGTTACTGTATGCCCTCCGCTTGCGTAATGTGATCAGAAGGCAAGGCGGAAGCAAGCTTCCGCACTCCAAGGCGGCGCTGAGGCGCCGCACTGCACATCCGGCTGGGAGTTCATGATGGCTGAAGCGGCGGCCGAAAAAACAAGCGCGGTTATGGCGATCGCAAAGCTCGCGCTGTTCACGTTTTTTGTGCCGGGGACTGTGACGTGGTGGGCGCCGCGGTATTTTTTTCGGTCAGCCTACGCTGCCAGCCCGCTCGACAACGCCGTCACGCTGGCGGGAGGAATTGTGCTGCTGGCGCTGGGCATCGCGGGCTACCTGTGGTGCGCGCTGGATTTTGCGTTCGCCGGACACGGGACGCCCGCTCCGATTGACCCGCCGAAACTGCTCGTCGTACGCGGGCTGTACCGTTACGCGCGCAATCCGATGTACATCAGCGTTCTCCTGGTGCTCGCGGGAGAAAGCCTGCTGTGGCGGTCGTGGACGCTCGCCCGATACGCGCTGGTCGTGTGGGGCGGATTCCATTTATTCGTGCTGCTGTACGAAGAGCCAACCCTGCGCAAAAAATTTGGCGCGTCGTACGAAGAGTACTGCCAGCGCGTGAACCGCTGGCTGCCGCGGCCACCGCGTTCGTCTGAGCGTTAAATCTGCGCTACACTCTAGCCGTATTTTCCCGATTTTCGTTTTTCGATTTTCACTTTTCGTGTTCTCAAGCCATGCGCTTTGACCTCATCACGATTTTTCCGGAATTTTTCAGCGGGCCGCTGGACTACGGAATCGTACGGCGGGCGCGCGAGGCCGGCATTATCGAAACGCACGTGCACGATTTGCGCGAATGGGCGCACGACCGGCACCGCACCGTGGACGACCGCCCGTTCGGCGGCGGCGAAGGCATGGTGCTGAAGCCGGAGCCGCTGTTTGAGGCCGTGGAAGAGATACTTGGTGCGCCGGCGGGCGCAGCCCTTCGGCTCCGCTCAGGGCAAGCAAGCAGCGCCCCTACAAACGCCATTGTGTTGTTGTCGGCGTCGGGCAAACTGTTTCGGCAAGAGACGGCGCGACGTTTGGCGCAGGGCGAGCGCGTTGTGCTGCTGTGCGGGCGCTACGAAGGCGTGGACGAACGCGTCGCGGAACATCTCGCCACGGACGAAATTTCTGTTGGCGACTTCGTTCTCTCCGGCGGTGAACTGCCCGCGGCGATGGTGCTCGACGCAGTGACGCGGTTGCTGCCCGGTGCGCTGGGGAATGAGGCGTCATCGGTGTTCGAGTCGTTCAGCGAGTCAGAAGCAACCAGTGGCCGCCGACCAGCGACCGGTGGAGAAGTGGCAAGTGACGAGTGGCGAGTGGCGAGAGCAGAAGCGCCGAGTTTCGAATTTCGAGTTTCGAGTTTCGGCATTCTTGATTGCCCGCACTATACGAGGCCGGCGGAGTACCGCGGATGGAAAGTGCCGGAAGTTCTGCTGAGCGGCAATCATGAAGAGATCCGCATCTGGCGGCGCAAGCAGGCGCTGGCCAAGACGCTGCGCAACCGCCCGGAATTGCTTGCCGGCACGGCGCACTCCGAGGAGGACGTGGACTTGCTCGAGCAGGTGCGCCGCGAATCGCGCAGTGAGTGATTGAAAGACGCGCCGAGTTTGCGCACAATATGCGCGCGCTCCTGAACGCCCAAACAAGCAGGCATACAAACGGAGGAGAGTGCCATGAGCGAAGGCGCGGGTGGAATCGGCCGCAGCATCGGGGCCGTGCTGGCCGGAGTTGTGGTCGCAGTGCTTTGCGTGATGGCCATCGAGTCATTGGGACAGAGAATCTATCCGCCGCCGCCGGGGATGGAACCGTCGAACATTGAGTCCGTGCGCGCGGCGATGAAAAATATCCCGACGGGCGCGCTGCTGTTTCTGCTGGCAGCGTGGCTGCTGGGAACGGTGGCGGGCAGCGCGGTGGCGGCGCGGATCGCCCGGCAGCGGCCGGTGATGCACGCGATGATTATCGGGATGGTGCAACTGGCCTTCGGCGTGTTCAACCTGGTGATGTTTCCGCATCCGCTGTGGTTTGCGGTGACGGGCGTGGCGCTGATGCTGCCCGCGGCGTGGGTGGGCGCGCGGCTGGTGAGGCGGGCGCAGGCGGCATGAGCAGCTGACGGGCGACGGAGATAAAAGTCCGACGTGCGGCACCCGTCTGTAAGATTTTCTGTTGAAAGTTATCTGGAAAAGAGAAAGGGTATCTCCGGAATTTCGGCCCGTAGCAGGCGGGCAGAAGGGAGACACCCAACATGCTATCCCTACCCGGCAGACTAACACCGGGGGAATTGTTCAAGCAAGCGTGGAACGAGGTGCAGCAGAGCGTTTTGGAGCAACTCCGGCGCACCATCGAGGGTTTGGCGGGTGGCCGAGGCCCGCGCCCGCGGCGATGGTGCTCGACGCGGTCACGCGGCTGCTGCCGAGAGCGTTGGGAAATGAAGATTCGTCCGTGTTCGAATCCTTCAGCCAGCGCCACAGAAGGGTGCGAGGAAAGTATCCTTCCTGATCCCCGTCCCCTGATTCCTGTGCCTTGCCTTTTGGATTGCCCGCACTACACG